>JBGTKH010000599.1:0-10645 GCA_041744735.1 Pirellulaceae bacterium
CGTCGCCATCGGCGAAGCCCGCCGCGACATCCGCGAAGGCCGACTGCTGCCCGTGCCGGTCCACCTGCGCGACGCGCACTATGGCGGCGCCAAACGTCTGGGGCACGGCGCCGACTATCAATACTCGCACGATTCGGCCGACGGTGTCGCCGCGCAAGATTATCTGGGCGTCGACCGCCAGTACTACCGCCCCGTCCCCCGCGGCTTCGAAGCCGAATTGGCCCAGCGTTTGGATACGATTCGCGCTAAGTTGCGTGAAGCCAAAGTTGGCAGGAACTCCGATGACCATTCTTAGCGGGACGAATCGCGGGATACGATCCGATGCACAATCAGAATCCGCCGCGTTGGACCAAACGTGTCCCGGCATGTGCGATAAATATGGCACGTGGCTATTGCAGAGCGAAACAGCGATCGGTATAGTATCCATGTGTTCACTATCGGAGTGAAGGGCCGCTCGCCGCGACGCTTGAAAGGTTTTCCATCTTATCTCATAAAGGAGTACATTCATGGTTGCCACTCAAAGGTCGAACAATCGTATGGCCAAGAAAGACAAGACGGTCCGAGCCAGTGACGACATGATCGCCGATCCCGCGGCGGCGGCCGCCGCGGAGATGTTGGAGCAAAACGCCACGCTCCGCACGACACTGCAGCAGATCGAAAAGCAATTCGGCGAAGGCTCGATCATGCCACTGGGCAGCGCCAAAGCGGTGCAAATCGAGGGCATCCCGACCGGCAGCCTGTCGTTGGACATCGCGTTGGGAGGGCAGGGGGTTCCCCGCGGCCGCATCATCGAAGTTTTCGGGCCCGAATCCAGCGGCAAGACGACGTTGGCGTTACACGTGATCGCACAGGCTCAAAAGGTTGGTGGCATCGCGGCGTTCATCGACGCCGAACATGCGTTCGATCCAACCTGGGGCAAAAAGGTGGGTGTGCAACTGGAAACGCTGTTGGTCAGCCAACCCAACACCGGCGAAGAAGCGATGCAAATCACCGAGATGCTGATCAAGTCGAACGCGGTGGACGTGATCGTCATCGATTCGGTCGCCGCGTTGGTCCCCAGGCAAGAATTGGAAGGCGAGATCGGCGACTCGCACATCGGCCTGCAAGCACGTCTAATGAGCCAGGCGATGCGCAAATTGACCGGCGCGATTGCCAAGAGCAAAACGTCGGTCATCTTCATCAACCAGATCCGCGAGAAGATCGGCGTGATGTTCGGCAGCCCCGAAACGACGCCCGGCGGCCGGGCGCTGAAGTGTTATAGTTCGTGCCGCATCGACGTGCGGCGGATCGGGCAATTGAAGGATGGCGAAGAAGTGGTCGGCCAGCGTGTGCGGGCGAAAGTGGTGAAGAACAAGATCGCACCGCCGTTCCGCATCGCCGAGTTTGATATGATGCACACTTGCGGGATCAGCTACGAAGGGGACATTCTGGATCTGGGCGTGGTCCAGAAGGTTGTCGCCCGCAGCGGCTCGTGGTTCAAGTACGGCGAAACGTATTTGGGCCAAGGCAAGGAAAAGGCCCGCGCGTTTTTGGTCGAACATCCCGAAGTGTCCGCCGAAATCCGCGAGCGAGTACTGACCGCCGGCGGCCATTTGGCCGTTTCCGCCCCGTCCGATGGCGAAGAAAGTTCGGACGACGCAGCCGAAGCAACAGAGTAGGGCAGGGGAGTGTGGTCGGCGCCGGCCTGCTCCCGTGAGAATTTACAACTGGGAGCAAGCGCCGATGACCGATGCACTTCGTAACCCGAAGCGTCAGCGAGGGCCATTGAGACGAACTGTGGGATCGACACTCCTGTCTGTCTTGCTTGTGTTTGTCTCGTCCACGTCTGCCACCCCAACGGTGGCCCAAGAAGTCAGCGGCCTCCAAGCCGCTTTGGCCTTGGAACAGACCTTGATTGACGTCATCGCGAAAACCGAAAAGTCGGTCGTCGCGATCGGTCGCATTCGCAAAGATCATCCAGGCACCGAAGAAGAACGCATGAGCCCGGACTTCGTGCCCAACGAATTCGGCACCGGTGTGGTCGTCGACCGGCAAGGCAAAATCCTTACCAACTATCACGTCTTGGGAGACATCGAAACGTACGACTATTACGTCTGGACCAACCGCCGGCCGTTCCGTGCTCGCGCGACCGTCGAAGCCTGCGATCCGTGGACCGATCTGGCGGTTCTGCAAATCACTGCCGATGATCTGGAGCCGATCACGCTCGGCGACGCTAAGGATTTAAAAAAGGGGCAAATAGTTATTGCGCTGGGCAATCCATTCGCGGTGGCTCGCAACGGTGAAGTCAGCGCAAGCTGGGGCATCGTATCCAACCTCTCGCGCCAAGCCCCGTCGCGTCCGGCCGCCGATCGTCCACTCGATGGCCGCGAGACGCTGCATCACTACGGCACCTTGATTCAGACCGACGCCAAGCTGAATTTGGGCACCAGCGGCGGAGCACTGGTAAATCTGAAAGGCGAGATGATCGGACTCACCACCGCGCTGGCGGCGCTGGACACGTACGAACAATCCGGCGGCTATGCGATTCCCGTCGACGCCGACTTCAAGCGCACGTTGGAAACATTGAAATCGGGTCACAAAGCGCAATTCGGATTTCTGGGAATCGAGCCGGAAGCGCTGAGCGTGCAACAGCGCCAGCAAGGCCAATTCGGGACCCGCATTCGACAAGTCATTCCAGGTACTCCCGCCGCGGCGGCCGGTTTGCAAATCGGCGACGTTGTTACGCACATCAATGGCCAACTCGTCTACGATCCCACGACACTGATCCGCGACCTGAGTAAACTGCCGCTGGAAGAACGCGTTGAGTTGACCGTGCAACGTGGTGCCCTAGGAACACGCACCGGTCGAGCGTTCAAAGTGACGGCGGTGCTGTCGAAAAAGTATGTGACAGAGATTCGCCCGGCGTACTCCAAAGTCGACGATCCGAGTTGGCGCGGAATGAGCGTCGACTATGCAACCGCGATGCCCGGCGAAGTGTTTCGCGAACGGGCCGCGGAAATCGATCCGGCTGGGTGCGTTGTCGCCGTCGATGTCCAGCGCGATTCGCCGGCCTGGAAAGGCGGCCTGCGCCCCTGGACCTTTATCAGCCATGTCGGTAACACGCGCGTTTCCAAGCCGCAGCAATTCTATGACGCCGTCGCCAGCCAAGCCGGCATCGTCCGCGTCCGCACCACCAATCGCCAAACTGAAGACCCGGTGCTGTCCATCGCGCCGTAGCGCCGCGAACATGATTCCTCCTTTCTTCCTTCGTACTTAGTAATTCGTACTTCGTCCTTTCTCCGCCCGTCTGGCCCATCGCACTGGCAAGCGATATCATGTGCGGTTTAGAACTTTCTTCGACTCGTTGCGACAGTTTCTGACCCATGAAAGCCGACGAACTCCGCGAAAAATACCTCGCGTTCTTTGAAACCAAAGGCCACGTCCGCAAGCCCAGCGACGTGCTGGTTCCCACCTGGGACCCGTCCGTGCTGTTCACGCCGGCCGGCATGAATCAGTTCAAAGACCACTTCTTGGGCAAGGTGAAGTTGGAGTTCACGCGCGCGACGACCTGCCAAAAGTGTCTGCGCACCGGCGACATCGATAATGTGGGCCGCACGGCTTATCACCACACCTTTTTCGAGATGCTGGGCAACTTCAGCTTCGGCGACTATTTCAAACGCGAGGCGATTAACTGGGCGTGGGAGTTTTGCACTGGGAAAAAGTGGCTGCGGATCGATCCCGCGCGGTTGACGGTGTCCGTGTACGTGGACGACGACGAAGCGTACGGGATTTGGCAAAAAGACATCGGCCTCTCGGCAGACCGCATCGAGCGGCTAGGTGAAGCTGACAACTTCTGGCCCGCCGGAGCACCAAGCAACGGTCCCGACGGCGTGTGCGGTCCTTGCAGCGAAATCTTCTTCCATCCCGACAAAGGCAAGTCGGTTGAGATCTGGAACCTCGTGTTCACGCAATTCAATCGCGTTGGCGAACCGCCAAACAACTTGCGGCCGCTGCCCAGCAAGAACATTGACACCGGCATGGGCTTCGAGCGCACCGCGGCCGTGCTGCAAGGCGTCGAGACCAACTATCACATCGACATCCTGCGACCAATCGTAGAAGCTGCTGCCGACGTATGCGGACTGACATACGACCCGGCCAGCGAGCACGGACGGCGGCTACGGCGAATCACCGACCATGTGCGGGCCTGTACGTTCGCGATCCACGAAAACGTTTATCCCGGCCCAAACAAGGAGAAGTACGTTGTCCGTCGGCTGCTGCGACGAGCGGTGCTCGACGGCCACCAATTGGGCAAACGCGATCCGTTCCTGCACCAACTGGTGCCGGTCGTCGCCGAGATGATGAAGCACCCGTACCCGGAATTGGCCGACACCATGCAGCGCGTGGCCAAGGTCATCGAACAGGAGGAGAGCACTTTCTTCGCCACCATCGACGGCGGCTTGGCTCGCATTGAACGGATTTTTACCGACATGCAGCGCGATGATTTGGTGATGGTCGATGGGGGACACGCGGCCGAACTGTATCAAACCTACGGAGTGCCGCCCGAGTTGGTCGAATCCTTGTCCGCCGAACGTAACTTCACGTTCGACTGGCCCGGCTTCCGCAAGGCGATGGAGAAACATGGCATCGAATCCGGGAAAGGACAATTCGAACTGTTCAAAACCGGACCGATCGAGGCTCTGAAGCGGGCGTTGCACGCGACCGAGTTTTTGGGTTACGAGATGACCGAAGCCGAGGCCGAGGTCAAGGGCCTCGTCGCTCAAAACCAGTTGTGCGATAAAGTGACCGAAGTGGGGCACGAGAAGCCGATCGTTGTGGTGCTCGATCGATCTCCCTTCTATGGCGAATCGGGCGGCCAGGTGGGAGACGCGGGTGAGCTTGTCGGCGAGGATTTCACATTCTGTGTGACCGACACGCAGAAAGACGGCGACTTGATTTTGCACTACGGGCATCTGACCGCGGGGCAGTTGCGAGCCGGCGCGAGTGTGACGGCGCGCGTCGATGATTCGCGCCGTCGAGCGATCCGCCGAGCACACTCGGCCACACATATCTTGCACCACGCGCTGCAAAAGCACGTCGGCAGCCACGCGCAGCAACAGGGCTCTAAAGTGGACGACGACTGGCTGCGATTCGATTTCACGAATCTGTCGCCGGTTGATAGCGAACATCTGGCGGCGGTTGAGCGCGATGTGAATCAACACGTCGCCGCCGCAGAACCGGTCCGCTGGGAATATCTGCCGCTGGCTAAGGCGCGAACGGCCGGCGCGATGATGCTGTTCGGCGAAAAATATCCTGATCCCGTGCGGATGGTGTCGATGGGCGAGTTCAGCCGGGAGTTGTGCGGCGGCACGCATTTGAACAACACGGCGGAGGTGGGCCCGTTTGAGATCGTCAGCGAAGAAAGCGTCTCGGCCGGTGTGCGCCGCGTCGTTGCACTGACAGGTGAGAAGGCGAAAGAGCACGCACGGCGTACCGAGACTGCTTTGCGCGAAGCCGCCGAACAGCTCGGTGTAGGGTTGCTCGACGTACCCGTCGCGGTGAAAGAGTTAGCACAAACCGTGCGTGACTTGAAGAAGCAACTGTCCAGCGGCTCCAAGCCGCCGACCGATAAGCCACAAACAAAATCGGCTGGCGCCGCGAAAGGCGAACCAAGTTACGCCGCAGTAAAAGCCGCGCTGCGCGATGCGGCGCGGGCGCTGAACGTCTCGCTGTTCGACGTGCCCGCGCGCGTCGTGACGCTCACGTCCGACGTCGAAAACTTGCAACGGCAATTGGCTGATCTGCAAAAGTCGGGCACCGTCTCCGCGGAGTCGTTACTCGAGAAGGCCGAAGATATCGATGGCGTTAAAGTAGTCGTCGCCGAAACGCCTGGTGCCAATCCGAACTTGATGCGGCAACTGATCGATCAACTCAGGCAGAAGGGCGGTCCCGTGGCGGCGCTACTGGCGGCCGCGCAGGGCGACGGCAAAGTTCTGTTGGTCGCCGGACTAAGCCGCGACCTTGTTTCGCGCGGCCTGAGCGCCGGAAACTGGGTCCGCGACGTGGCCCCCGTGGTCGGCGGCGGCGGCGGCGGCAAAGCAGATTTGGCTCAGGCCGGCGGCAAGCTTCCCGACAAATTGCCCGAAGCTCTCGATACCGCCCGCACTACAATTCAAAGGATGCTTGTCGGCTAACAAAAGGACCACGATATGCAAACTTCAGCGCGAGTCGTGACTGCGGGCAATTTGGCATTCGTTGTTCTCGCACTCGGCGCCGTCGCTGGCTGTGGCGGACCGACTACGTACCCGGTCAAGGGCCGCGTACAGTTGACTGGTGGCGGCGATGTGTCCGCTCTAGCTGGCCACGTTGTAACGTTTGAGTCCGTCGATAGCGGCATCAACGGCACAGGTGAGATTCAGCCCGACGGCACATTCACACTGACCACGTACAAAGAGAACGACGGCGCCGCTCCCGGTCAACATCGCGTGGCCCTCACTCCGCCGCCGCCACCCATCGACGCCCCCATTCCGCCGCGGCGCATTGCCGATAAGTATCTCAGCTTGCAAACCAGCGACTTGGTTGTCGAGGTTGTTAAAGGTAAGCCGGAGATCACGCTGGAAATTCAGCCGGCGCCGAAGTAACACCGTGGCCCCAACTAGAACTGTCGTTCGACGGCTTGTCCCTCATCACGCCGGGCCAGATATCCCAACGATGTCAGGTTGATCGTCACCGGGATGGCCACCACGCTGCCGTCGCCCATCACGAAGTGGCAAATTCCCGGATGGTAGCTGCCGAACTGCCCCTGCGTGGCATGGGGGCCTTTCGCCAACGGGACACCGACACCCGCTTTCCTGAACGACGCTCCGTGGTCGCCGTTCCAAATCGAGCCCTCTTGATTCAACACCGCGAGCCGCACATGCTTTTCGCCGAAGAAGAGCGTGGAAGACAGTCCATCCGTAATTTCAGCAAATGTGAAGGGCCGATTCTTGTACCAGAAGGGACCGTTGGCGTAGTCTGTCGTGACCGGGCTGCCGGACCACGTGCCGGGCCAATAATCATTGACACCTGTCGGATCGCCCGCGTTGGCAGCGTAGTCACCAATGCCGCCCGGCATGTGCGGGTTGCTGGTACTTTGCTGAACGTCCCCGGCCGTGCTCAGGCCGCTGGGGCGATTCCGCGACGGACAACGATAGTATTTGGGCGCGTATTCGCGCACGGCTTGAGTCTGCGTGTAGTAGTTTTGTGACATGTTCCAGCGGTCGAAATGATTCTGATCTTCCATGAATGGCAAGATGATCAGCAGGCACGTCTCGCGGGTGTCTTCGCGCGTGTAGGGCATGTGCCTTTTCACGTCGTGGAAGTTTTGAATGGCCAAGCCGATCTGCTTGAGATTATTGGCGCAGTGCGTCCGCCGTGAAGCTTCCCGCGCTGCCTGCACCGCCGGCAAGAGCAGCGCCACCAAAATGCCGATGATCGCAATGACAACCAACAACTCGACCAATGTGAATGCACGGCGCGACGGTAATGAAACCTGTGACCACATGCTGCGTCTCCTGTAACGTGCCAAGCAATTGGCGAAAGGCCCGGGGCTCAAGATCCCAACGCAACCGCCCATAGCATACCATACGGCAATGGCCCAGCAACAGAGACGCATTCTGCCAATGAGGGGCGGCAAGTCGAGTCAGAGGCAAACGATCGGCCTTTTCGCGCGGACAGCCGGCGAATACCGAATCTGACATGCTGGCAACGCGGTGCGAAGACTTGCGACGCCGTCCAGCGAAACGTCCGTATCGACGAGCGTGATCGACTTCAGATACCGCAAGTCGCGGCAGCGAGAAACAACCTCGTCGTCCCATTCCGGGCCGCGAAGTTCGAGTGATACAGTGCGGTCAAGCCAATGGATGCCACGCGTGTAGGCGGCGCGTTCCAACCACTTCGGTCCCTGCCAGTGAACCGTCACGCGGTCCACGTTACGAGACGGTCAGAGGAACAACAGTCGCCCCGTGTTGTCATAACAAACACGATTAAGTTTGTGACTCGGTAACTTGGCCAGCACACCTTGCTCGGCCTGATACTCCCGAAAGCATGCGCCGGCGTAAGCAAAAACGCCGCTCAATGCCAACGTCAGGAGCAAGATCGAGCGCAGACTGAATCGCCACCAACGAAACCGGAGCATACGCTTCGTGGCATTCATGGGGACCTCGCGCTGCTGAGAACGCCAGAGTTGGACTTACAGCAATCCTTTGAGCGCCGCCAACGCCGCGTCGTAATTGGGCTCCTCGGCGACTTCCTTCACGGTTTGAGCATATACGACCTTGCCGTCTTTATCCAGCACGAACACGCCGCGGGCCAGTAGCTTCAATTCTTCGATCAGCATGCCCCAGTTTTGGCCAAAGTTGCGGTCCTGATAGTCGCTGCCGACTTTCAAACTCTTGATGCTCTCGGCGCCGCAGAAGCGGTTCATGGCAAAGGGCAGGTCGAGGCTAACCGTCAGGGCGTTGATTTTGTCCCCTAGCGCGCCCAATTCTTGGTTGAAGCGCTTCGTCTGCGTCTGGCACACGGGAGTGTCGAGCGACGGGACGACGCTGATGAAGGACGGCTTGCCCTTGAGATCCGCCAACGTGATGGATTTCAGGCCGCCCTCGAAATAATGCAACGTGAAATTCGGCGCCGGCTGACCGGCCTTCACTTCATCGCCGGCCAAAGTGAGCGGGGTGCCTTTGAACGTAACTGCTCCAGATCGTGACATGGTGAATCCCTTTCGTACCGTATTGGCTAGTGGTTGACTGGTGATGCGAAATGCACAACGACGTCCGATCGACGATCGCGTGCCAGCTAGCAGACCGCCAGTATCGCGCGGTCGCCGGGATGCTTCAAGGGGGTGCGGCGGGAAATCTCCCGTTTGGACTTGTCCCGGCGTCGTGAATGCCTAAGATAAAAATGCTGCGCGTCCAGCACCGTTAAGTGAGCGGCTCGTGTGTCACTGAGGAAGCCAACGGAAGTCTGGGGCGTAGGATTCTCTTAGGCGGTCGCGAAAGTCATGGAAGGAGCGAAAGAGATGTTGGAATTGGCACCCGGTTGGAAGGTCGAGACGGATCGTGGTCCCGACTGGTTGTTCGTGCGGCTACACGGGCCCGACCATGGAAACTCGGAGGGGACGGATTTGGCCGATTGCCTGTGGACGTTGCTGCAGCAGCAACTTGTGCGGCGGATGGTCGTCGAGATGGACGATCTGCCAGTCGTGCGCAGCGCGACACTCGGCCAGCTTGTGGTACTGTACAAGCGAATTCACGATCGCGGTGGCATCATGCGACTGTGCGGCCTCTCGGACGCCGGCCAACGAGCCGTGCAAGCCAGTCGCTTAGATAACTACTTCCCGTCGTACCGCAATCGTGAAGAGGCGGTGATGGGCTATCGCCCGAAGAAGCCGCGCTGAATGCGGCGGCTTAGGCCCAGGTGACTTCCAGTTGGTTTTCGATCGCTTCGACGCCGTCAACGTGCCGCAGCGCTTCTTGAGCCATCTGCTTCTGGAAGTAAGTGCGCACGACGCCTCGCAGCGTAACACGGCCCGATTCGGCCTCAAATCGCAGCGTGCGGCCGAACAAATGCGGGTTCGCGGTGATGGCCGAGTGAACGCGGTCGAGCAGGGGAGTTTCACTGGTTAGCATCGAACACTCTCTTAATTCACGGGGCAGGGCAGGGGAGGGCGGCGCGGCACAGATCGGCGCGTCTCGCACCGTAAGATGAAGTTGAAAGAGATATCGGCGCGCCGCGCCGTGTTGTTAAAGCCTACCCGTTGCCCAAGTGAGAGAATCTGCGGGAGCTGTTCGGATCGTAGCGGTTCGCGCGATTGTAGCTGCGTTCGCCAGAACGCGGTTCTTCCGGCACACGTCCGCACTCTGGCGAGTGCAGCTACGGTTTCGCACTAACCCTGCAGCCACGGCGGCAATTGGCCGGCGGCGGGCATCTCGATCACTCGCGCGCTGTGAATGGCCTGATGGCCGAGCACCTCGTCGATCGCGGCTTGCGGTGGGGCACCGTCCAGATTCAACACACCGATGGCTCCACCGCCCGGCGTGCTGCCGGCGCGGCCGACGGCCATTTGTGCAATGTTCACCTTGTGCCGGCCGAAGATGGTGCCCACCGTGCCGATGATGCCGGGCACGTCGTCGTGCGTGAAGATGAGCAGCGTGCCGTCCATGTACGCTTCCAGTCGATACTCGCCCAGCCGAATCAGCCGCGGCATGCTCGTGCCGAACAACGTGCCGCCCGCGAGGTACGACGCGTCGTCGCTGATTACCTCGGCGGTCATCGACGAACTGAACGTCCCCATTTCGCTGCGGCTCTGCTGAGTCAGCTCGATGCCCCGCTCGCGCAGCAGCACCTCGGCGTTGACAATGTTCACCTCTTCGTCCAATGCCCGTTCGAGCAGGCCGGCGCAAAAGGCCGCCGTCAGCAGCTTTATGTCTTTCTTCGTGATCTCGCCGCGATAATTCAGCCGGCAGGACGATGCCGTGCCGCCTTGCCACTGCGCCAGCAGAAAACCCAACCGATACGCGACGTCGAGGTAACCGCGCAGCGACTCTAGCGTCTTCGGATCGATCGACGACATGTTCACTGCGTGCCGAACTTCTCCCGTCATGAGATAGTTGACTAACAGTTGCACGGC
>JBGTKH010000600.1:0-4331 GCA_041744735.1 Pirellulaceae bacterium
GGCCGCCGAAGCCGCTCCAGAATTTCATGAACTCCCACGCGCCGTCGGCGTTGTTGGCGCCGCGCGGGACGAGGAAGAAATTGCCGTTCACCCAACCCGCGTTCTCGCGGCCTCCGGGCGGTGGCGGCAGCGGGCAGACGCCGTATTCGATCGGCGGCAGGCCCGCGTCGCGCCGCGCTTGCTGCGAGGCGGCGATGTCGCGCACGCGCCATTGGCCGTCCATCAGCAGTGCGTAGCGGCCGGCCAAAAGTGGAAACGATTTACCGGGCAGCGATTGGTCGCCTTGTCGAAACGCTGCCACTTCCTCGCTGCCGTATCGACGGCTGTAACCGGCCATCCAATCCAACGCGCGAACGATCGGCTCGCTGTCGGCCGTGACGCGGCCGGTCTCTTCGTCATAGAAATCACCGTCGAACACCGCGCCCCACGCCCACAGCCGGCGCGGATCGGGCAGATAGCCGAACGTTTCGCGGCGGCCTGCGTAATCGGCGGGCGAAATTGTTTCGGCGATGAGGTCCAAGTCGTCCAAAGTGCGCGGCGGTTCGAGCCCGTGTTGATCCAACAGCGTCTTGTTGTAATACAGCGCGCGAATGTCCAAACCGTTGGGCAGCGCGTACAGGCGTTGGTCGTACTCCACCAGACGGCGAGCAGCCGGGAACAGCCAGCGTCGCAAATGATCGGCTTCTTCCGGCGAGGCCAACTCGTCAATCGACCTCAGCGCGCCGCGATGTGCCCAGTCGGCGATGATTGCGTCGTCTTGATTGATCAAGTCCGGCGGATCGCCGCCGGTAACGGCCAGAAACAATTTCACGTCCAAATTGTTCCCCGGCATGGCAACCGCGCGGACAAAATGTTCTTCTTGTGAACGATTGAAGCGATCGACGACTTCTTCGACGACGCGGCGATCGTCGCCACCCCAGAAATGCCAAAAGACAACCTCGCGTCGCGCGGCGGGCACCTGACTACGCGGATCGGGCTGCTCGAAGAACGTCACACCCGTGACGCCGACTGCCAAACAACCCAGCGCGATCAGCGACCAGCGTGTGCCATTCATCGGACCGCCCCCTGATAGTGAACCCAGTAGCGCGACGAGCGAAACAGCGCGGCCGTGCAGACCAGCAGCACCACGAACAACAGCCAAGCGATGGCCGACGCGTAGCCCATGTTCAAATCCTGAAACGCCGACAGGAACAGATACAACGACAGCACCAGCGTCGATCCGGCCGGCTCGCCCGTGCCTTCGCTGACGATGTATATCTGCGTGAAGGCCTGCACCGACTGAATCAGGCCCATCACCAGATTGAAAAAAATCACCGGCGAGAGCAGGGGCAGCGTGATGTGCCGAAACCGCCGCACGGCACCGGCGCCGTCCAACTCGGCGGCTTCATAAAGTTGTTTTGGAATATCACCCAGCGCCGCCAGGTAAATGATCATGAAATTACCCACGCCCCACACGCTCATCAACACCAACGCGTCTTTCGAGCCCAAGTCGAACCACCCCGGCGGCCAGGCCGCTTCGACTGTCCCCTTAAACCACAAGTGCTCGCCCAAACCCAACCGCGAAAGCACAAAGTTCACTAGTCCGTTTTTCGGATCCAACAGCCACAACCACAGCACCGACGACGCCACCACGGGAACCACCGATGGCAAAAAGAAAACCGTGCGGTAAATTGCCTGCCCGCGGACTTTCCACGACAACATGACCGCCAGCGCGATCCCCAACGCGATCGACAGCGGCACCGACAACAGTGCGTAATACGCCGTGTTCCAAATCGCTTGCCCAAAATGTTCGCCCGCCAAAATCTCCTCCGCCAGCCGCCGATAGTTCGCCGTCCCCACATACCGCGGCGGCGTCAACAGATCGTAATCGCAGAAGCTCCAATACAACGACGCCGCAAACGGATACACGACCAGCGCAACCAGCCCCAGCAGCCACGGGCTGGCGAACGCCAATCCTGTTACCGTGCGGCGCAGACGTTGTGGTGATCGGCGTTCGGGTGTCATGAGTGTTAACGGATGTCTGGGATCGATCATTGACCATTGGTCGTCATTTTGGCATCATCCGTGTGTGATTGGCCAGGGTATTCGTTACGAACAGGGGACATTTCTACTTACGCATGACGCGTGTTCACAGCCAGGCGACTTGCCGCCGAGGCGCAGCTATGCAAAGCTATGCGAGCATATTGTTCGGAGGCACGTCTGCTCATTCGCCTTGGGCTGCTTCCATCGCTCATTTTGTTTCCTCTGCTTGAAAGTGAGGTGTCCGATGCGAACTAACGCCTTTTTTGCGGTTGCCCTGACGTCGGCCCTGTGGCTGTCCCCAATGGCCTCGGCATTCGACAGCGGACCGCACGCGAGTGCGACCATCGACGCGTTGTCTCGAGCGGGATTCAACCGGCCCGCCGCCGACGCGGTCCAAGTTTCGAACTGGTTGACCGACTACTACACCAGTACGCCGACGCGGCCTGAGGGGTCAAAGTGCGATCTCGAGAAACTACATTTCGACGACGTGTTCACCGTCGACGACATCCGCCGTTATTGGGCAACGCTCGCTGATAATACCAAAGCGGCAGCCCAGCAGGCCGAGAAAAACGGCGACGTGGTCGAATTCTATACCGTGTTGGGAATGTCGCTGCACGTGGTGCAGGATTTCTATGCGCACTCAAACTGGGTCGAGCTGCGCGGTACGGACGGTCCCTACAAGACGCTGACCTGGTTCCAAACGCAGACACCGCCTGACGGACTGCACACCGGCTGGTACGCCAACTGTCTCAACATCCCAGAAGGCAATCACCAACCGCATGGCGGATACACGTCAGGGTTGAATCACGACTCGGTGGTGCGTCCGCACTTTGACCGCGCGTACATCTACGCGCTGGCCGCATCGTACGAGTGGACGGAGAACGTACTTAGCTGGATCGGTGCGGACTTTGCCAGCAAGGTGAAGAACTACAGTCCTGGACCTGGCGACGCGGAAAAACTTGCTTACGATCAAAAGGCATCGCTTTACATCTCCGAGTGGATCCAGAATCCGGTCGATAAGGCCGACTTGGATGGGCACTGGAACGGCAACCGCAGCGGCTACATCGAGGCCTTCGCCGCATTCACGGCCAAATGGGTTGCGTCGCCCAACTCGCCGTATGTCCGCACCTTCAAAGATAAGAAGATCTACGCCGCACTTAGCAAGAACCTGTACACGTCCACTGCCGGCCAGATGCCGGCATTCAAGCCCTATCCAAGCACTGGCAAGGTGTTCGGGATGCGCACGCTGAGCGTCCGCGCGAACTCGGCGATCACGGGCACGGATTCGTATTACGGAACCCTGGTTGCCACGAACGTCGGCAACGGCGGCTATCCGTACCGCGATGCCTCGCAATATCACCGGCCGCGAACCGACGTGCCTTGGCAGCAGTTGGTGTTCGTTCCTTCGAGCCAAACGTCGATCGATCTCGAGTATACGCTTTGGAACGAGTGGATCACGACGAATAACGATGCAGTGCCAATCCAGGGCGGTAAAAAGTCGCTGAAGTTCTCCTGCAACATGGCTGACGCGACATGCACGGGTGACATTTCGGGCGGCCCCTGGTCGTCGTCGAATCCGTACTCGACGAAGGGAAGCGGCCTGTCCGGAGTCGAGGTCAAGCTGTACTTCTCGACGACGGCCGCGTCTCCGTGATCAGGTGGACGCGTTTGAAGCCTAGTTGTTGACGGTCGTTTAAAATCGCGGGGCAGAGCTGTCGATCGAGAAATGTACCGCTGGCCTAGAGTTGTCAGCCGCGGCCTTTTGAACGCGTCAGTTTGATTGTCCGATGTGAGCTGCGCTCGCCCGTACTTTTCTCGCCATTTCGCCCGTCGCTTCGCCGGTGGCCAACGTGGTCGCGATTCTGCGGCGCCTCCCAGATAGCGTTCCAAGCCACGCTGAGACATAGATGCGACACGCAGTTACTGTGTCCGGGCGAAAGCTGCGTGGTAGAATTGGACAAACTGCTTGACCGGCTGACCGAATTTCTCCCACCATGAAACCAGTTACCCTGAAAAACTCACGGCGTTCGATCACTGCGGCCCGCGACGAGAATGGTGTGCCGCATGTGTCGGCTCGGTCGTGGCTTGATGCGCTGTATGGGTTGGGGTACCTGCACGCGACGGATCGGCCGACGCAGTTGCTGTTCGGGCGGACGATTGCCAGCGGCCGCGGGGCGGAGGAGATTGCGAACAGCCCGGAGTTGCGAGAGACCGACCGCTTCTTTCGCAAGATCGGGCTGTATCGTCGGCTGGATCAGGAGGCCAAGGCACTGGACGACCGAACGTTTGATCAACTGACGGCGTACTGC
>JBGTKH010000601.1:0-5746 GCA_041744735.1 Pirellulaceae bacterium
CAGAAAGTGCGCGAGCAGCCTCGCAACCTGCTGAAACAGATTCCCGGTTTGAAGTTAGTCGATCTCGCCGAATCGGAACTCTGCTGTGGCGCGGCCGGCACGTACAACTTGACCGAGCCCGAAATGGCCGAACGACTGAGCCGCCGCAAGATGCAGAACATTCTCAACACCGGCGCCCGCGTGGTGATCACCGCCAACGCCGGCTGCCTGATGCAAATCGCCCGCGAAGCTCGCATGCAAGGCCAGGTGCTCAAGATCGTGCACCCGATGGACCTGCTAGACCTCAGCTATCGCCGCCAACCGCTGAAACTCTAATCGCAGCGATCACCGGCGCGGTGTACAATAGGGTTGGCCATTGAAGCGGGAGAAACAGTCATGCCAATTCACGATTGGACGCGCGTGCCTGCCGGGATGTTTCATCATTTCCACTCGACCTGGATCACGCATCTCAGCGACGCTTTGAACGAAGGCGTCCTGCCGCGCGGCTACTATGCCTTGGCCGAACAACATGCCAGCCGAAAGATCGCCGATGTGCTGACGCTCAAGATGGATCGAGACGAGCCATCGATCGCGGCTGGCGGCGGAAACGGCCCAATCGCCGTCGCGACAGCTCCGCCTAAGACGAGCCGCAAACTAGTGGCCTCGCCCGAGGCCGCGTTTCGGGCGGCGCGGCGTACCGTGACCATCCGGCACGTGAGCGACCATTATGTCGTAGCGCTGTTGGAAATCATCTCGTCGGCGAACAAGGACCGCGAAACGAGCGTCGAAGAATTCATTCAGAAAGCCTGGTCGGCAATCGAAGGTGGCGTGCACTTGCTGGTGATCGACTTATTCCCGCCTGGAGGTCACGACCCCGGCGGGATGCACAACATGATTTGGCAGCGCTACGATCCGGATGACTATCAGCCGCCGCCGGATAAGCCGCTGACCGCCGCATCGTACTCCGCTTGCGATCTGCCCGAAGCCTACGTCGAACCGCTGGCCGTCGGTGATTCATTGCCGGCGATGCCGCTGTTCCTGCGTAGTGAGTGGTACGTCAACACGCCGCTGGAAGAGACCTATCAGACCGCCTACCGCGGCGTGCCGGCGTACTGGCGCGAGGTCGTGGAGAACAGGCGCGATCAGTAGGCCAGTAGCCGTCCGAGTAGAAACTGCTCTTGACGCCGCCCTACACGCTAAGCGTATGATCCGCGCTCTTCAAGGACATGTCTACCATTTCGTCGGGACAACGCTACGATGAATAAGTCGAATTATGTTTAAGGGGAGGTGGCCGTATGACGATCGACGAAATCCGCCGACAGTTGCACTCTCTTAACCGGTGGCCCGTCTTCCTGCGAGTCGACGGCTCAACATTGGAAATTCCGTCGCTCGACCAAGTCGCGCTGCCCACCGCCGGCAATCTGCTGGCCGTCTTTCAAAATGGCGCATTTGTGGTGCTTGACTCTAACCACGTCAGCGCGATTTCCAACCAACCTCTGGCAAGCGTACAGTGACTGCAGGAGCGCGACCACCGATTAGCTCATGGCATCCGTGAAACCATTTCCGAAACGCCGGCGGTTGGCGAGCGCAACTGTCGTTGACGCTGGAGAATTGTCGGAGGTACGGACGCGGGCGGATGATGATGAGAGTCCACGAACTGCAACCGCGCCGTGGTTTCGCTCGACGTTGGTGCTTGGATTAGCCAGCGGGTTGTTGCTCTGGGCCGCCTTCCCGCCGCTGGGGTTTTCTTTGCTGGCTTGGGTAGCGCCGGTTGGCTGGGTGCTGTTGACTTGTGACAAAAAACTGCCGGGACGGCGGCCGTATTTGCTGCTTTGGGTCGTCGGGCTGCTGTATTGGATGGGGTTATTGTATTTCCTGGTGTTGCCGCACTGGGCCGGAATTTTTGGTTGGATCGCGATTGGACTCTATCTGGCATGTTACGTTCCGCTGTTTGTCGGCCTGACGCGCGTGGCGGTGCACCGGCTGGGGATTTCGGTCGTGATCGCGGCGCCGGTCGTGTGGACCGGATTGGAGTTGGCGCGTGGCTACTTGTTCACCGGCCTTTCGATTGCCCTCTTGGGTCACACGCAGGTGCATTGGCCGTCGCTGATTCAGATTGCCGATGCGTTGGGAGCGTACGGAGTCAGCTTTGTCTTGATGTTGGTCGCCGCTTGCCTGGCCCGCATGTTGCCGACGGACCGGCGGCGGTGGACCGTGTGGCCTGCGGTTGTGGCAATCGTGACCGTGGCCGCGGTGTTACTATATGGGCAGTTTCGACTGCACGAACAGCCGCCGCATGCCGCCGACGGGCGCGTATTGCGAGTGGCTTTGATCCAGGGCTCAAGCGATACGATTTTCGAATACAACCTCGAGCGTGACCAGCAGGCGTTCAGCGATTACTTGGGAGACACGCTCTCGGCTCGTGACGAACATCCGGATCTGGACTTAGTCATCTGGCCTGAGTCAATGTTCACCGCTGGTCTGCCGGATTTCATTTTGGAAGGCGATGTAACGCCGCCCGCCGATGCCAAGATCGGCGCGGACGAGTACGCAGACCGCTTGCGCCACGCCGCCCAACAATTCGAAAACAAAGCCTTCGACGTCGCTCAGCATCTGAACACACTGCCGGACGGCGAAGAGGTGCGACGCCTGAACATGGCTCTGTTGGTTGGGACCGAATCGCTGCACTTCGGATCCCAGCCGCTGCGCCGCTACAACTCGGCGCTCCTGATCGATCCTTCCGGCCAAGTCGTCGATCGCTACTACAAGATGCATCGCGTGATGTTCGGCGAGTATGTACCGTTCGGCGAACTGTTTCCGTGGCTGTACAGGCTGACGCCTCTGCCCAATGGCTTAACGCCTGGGGACGGCCCGCGCGTGTTCCGCGTGGCCGGGTTTCGTTTGTCGCCCAGCATCTGTTTTGAAAGCACCGTGCCGCATCTGATCCGCCGCCAAGTCGCACAACTCAGCCGCGAGAATGCCGCGCCCGATGTGCTGGTGAACGTGACCAACGACGGCTGGTTTTGGGGTTCCAACGCGCTGGATCTGCACTTGGCTTGCGGCGTGTTTCGCGCGGTGGAAAATCGCCGGCCCTTTCTGGTGGCCGCCAATACGGGATTGAGCGCCTTTGTGGATGGCAACGGTCGTATCGTGCAGCAGAGCCCGCGGCGAGCCTCGGACCGCATTTACGCTGAGGTGCGACCGGACGGCCGGCTCAGTCCGTATCAAATCGTCGGCGATTGGCCGGCCGCCGCTTGTTTGGCATTTTGTCTGGTCCTGGCCGGGCTAGGGGCCACGGGACGCGTGCGGCTGCGAAAAAGCCTGCGTCCCGCGCGGGAATAACCAGCGCCGTCGGTGCCGATGATAAGGTACGCTCTACAGGATCACGGTCAGAAACCGCATTCTCCGACGAACCTCGGCTTCTGACCCACCAGCGCCGCGCAGCGCGGGCGAGTTCTTGTTTGACAACCCATTTCTTTCGTAACTATACTGAATTGGCACACGTTCTTCGTTGATTTCTAAAGGAAGCTTCGCCATGACGCTGATCGGAAAAATCTTCACCGTGCTCATCTTCATCATGTGCGTGATGTTCCTCTGCTTTTCGGTGATGGTGGCCGCGACCCACAAGAATTGGCAAAAGGTGGTTTTGAACCCACCGCCCGCCGTGGCCGGGCACGATCCCAACTATACGGTCGGCCTGAAAAGCCAAGTGGAAGAATTGAACAAGATGATCCAGCAGAAGCAGACGTTGCTGGACAACATGAAAAACGAACTGTCACGCGAGAAAGCGGCGCGTAAAGAAGCACTGGCCGGCCTGCAATCCAAGTTGGCTCAAACGCAGGCGGTATTGGCTCAAAAGGAGTTGGAGTTGGCCGCTTTGACCGCCACGCATGGCAAGGCGGCAGAGGCGCTCAAAATTGCCGAAGACGCCAACGCCAGCTTGATGACGGAAGTGGCCACCTTGCGGGACGACGTCCGCAACGTCCAGTTGGATCGCGACGCCCAATTCGACAAGGTCGTCACCCTGACCGACCAAATCAATCAGACGCAGGGCGAGATCACGCGCTTCACGGAACGCAACAAGCAGTTGGGCGTTCAAGTGTCGCTGATGAAGAAAGAAATGGACGCCGCCGCAATCAAGATCGGCGACAGCGAATTTGTGACGTTACCGCTGGAGGGAATCGTAACCGCCGCCACCGACAAGCTCGTCGAGATTTCGATCGGTTCGGACGACGGCTTGCGGATTAACGATCAGTTGGACGTTTACCGCGGAGCGAAATACATTGGGCGTGTGTCCGTTCAAAAGTTGGAGCCGAACCGCGCCGTGGGTGTAATTGACCCCAAGCTTTCCACTGGCCCCATGCAAAAAGGTGACCGCGTTGCAACCAAGTTCAGCTAAACCGGCCGCTGCGCCTGTGCAGAAGCAGCGGATCAACGTCTACACGATGATGTTGATTCTGTCGTTCATCGCCCTGGTCACAGCCTGCATCCTGATGTACACGGAGCTGCAGAGCTACGGCACGTACCCGTGGTGGAATACGAGCAGCGCGAAGCCCTCCGCGCTGAATTGGCAGGCGCCGCAATACTCCGTGCCGGAAGTCCACGTGGCTTTCCGCTTCGCCGAGTTAACCGGCGGACGGTTGGCATAGCAAGCGGAACTGTGTTTCTCGTAGCGGAATTCGTGAGAATTCCGAAGTTTCACAACTTCGGCTACGATTCGTGGCGTTCCCCGTTCTACTTTTCCACGTCCAATAGCGGCGTGCGGCCGTCCAGATACCGCCAGTTCTTGATGTACGAGATCAAGTCCGCCATGTCTTGCGGCGGGACGTTTTTCTCTAAGCCTTCGGGCATCAGCGAAATGCCGTTGGATCGCAGTTCGTCGATTTCCGACCGCAGCAGCGTCAGCGATTTGTCTTCCGGCTGCTTGAGCGTAATCGACGATCCGGTCTCGGAGACCAGGATGCCGGTGAGCGTTCGGCCATCGGTGGTGATCACCGAGTAACTGACGTAGTTGCTGTCGATTGCGCGGTTCGGCTGCACGATGTCCATCAGCAGTTGCTCGGGTGTTTTGGTGCGCGAGTCGGCAATGTCCGGCGCGACGTTCACACCCACGTCGCCGACGCGGTGGCAGGTGGCACAATTTTTCTTGAATACTTCCAGGCCGCGGAGCGAGTCGGCCTTCCACGTGAGCACCGGCTGATAATCGGCCAGCACCTGCCGACGGTCGGTGGGAATTGCATCGGCCAGCAAGCGGGTCGCTCGCTCGCGGATTTCCGTGTCGCGATGTTGCGTTAAGCGATTGGTTTGAGCGCGATCCAACTCGGCCGCTTTGATCCGCCCGGCCTCGATCGCGTCTAATAGCAGCGACGTGCGCTCGTTGCGCGTCAACACAGCATCCAAAATCGCGCGGCGAACCGCCGGAGTTTCTCCCGCGAATTTCGCCAGCAACTGGCGCCACGATTCCAAACCGGTCTGTTGAGACAACGCCGCGATCGCTCGCACCCGCACGGTCTGCAACGGTTCTTGCAAAGCCAGGGACGCGAGCTGTGATTCGGCGTTTCTGCGATAGGCCAACAGGTCGATGGCTGCCAGCCGCGCTGCTTCCGCCGCACTAGCATCCACCGCCACCCGGCCCGCACGGTCGAACACGGCAGCCAGCTTTTGCTCGGACGATTCATCGCCAAGACTTGCAATGGCCGCATCCAGCGACGACCGCCGCCGCGACAGCGACTGCGCCAGACTCTGCAGCGCCACCATTTGCACCCGC
>JBGTKH010000602.1:0-6515 GCA_041744735.1 Pirellulaceae bacterium
GAGTCCGCGAAGCCCCAGGTAACGACGCGCTGGGGCTTCGCGGACTCAGCCCCGGCCACCCTTCACCCGTCGAACAGCGGCCGGTCACCGCTGATAGATCGGCAAAAACGCCTTGTCCAACTGCAGCATGATCAGGTTGCAGGCGGTGACATAGATCGGGCCGATGTTGCCGGTCCAGCTTCCGTCGGTGCTTTGTTCGCTGACGATTTTGTTGTACAGTTTGTCGCGGAACGGCGCCCATTCTTGCTCGCTTTGACGGTATACGACCTGAGCATAATACAGGTACGTGTAATGCCAGTGCCCGAATGCGCCGGCGGCGTCGGTGATGCCGTGCAGGTTTTTCTTGGCGTAGTCGAGCATCGCCGGCATGTGGACACTGTCGTAGTCGCCGGCATTGTACAGCGTGGCCAGCGCCGCGGCGGTGATGGCCGGCCGCGAGCTGCCGCGGTTCTTCGAGCTGTACGAGATGCCGCCGTCGTCGTTCTTGCAGAGATAGATGTATTCTTTGGCCCGGTCGATGACGGCCTTGGGAACCGGGATGCCGGCGTTGCGACAGCCGCGCAGGCCTTGCACTTGCGTGACGGTTGTCGAACCTTCGTCGAAATTGTTGCCGTCTTTAGCACTGACGTAGCCCCAGCCGCCGGACGGTGTTTGGGCGCTGGCACAGAAATCAACGGACCTCGTCAGCACATCGATCAGTTCGATCCGCCGCTCTTCGTCTTCTTCCTCGCCCAGCACCTGCGACAGGAACAGCATCGAGAAGCCGTGGCCGTACGTGTATTGATGGTCCGTCAATGGATCGCCGATCAGACCGTTCGAGCGGCACTTGGTAATCAGGTAATCGACCGCCTTGCGGATGTTGGCTGCGTAGGGTCCTTGCGTGGTTGTCGAGCCCGAGCAAATCATGGCGGTGCCGGCCAACGCGGTCATTGCCGTCGGATAGTTAGCCGCCGTCCAATGGCCGAGTCGGGATTGTGTGCGGGCCACCCAGCGCAGACCGTTCTCGATGGACTTTTCCCAGCGCGGGTCTCGCTTAGCAGCCAACGTCGCTTCGCCCATTCGGTCGAGCACCGTGGCTCCGGCGATTACCGAAGCGATGGACTTCATTGCGCCGCGGCGCGAGATGCGGTCGTTCATAAACTGTCCCTAGCGTTGATAAATGGGTAGGAAAGCCTTGTCGATTTGCAGCATGATCAGATTGCACGCCGTCACATAGATCGGCCCGATGTTGCCGGTCCAACCGCCGTCGCTGCTCTGTTCGCCGACAATCTTGTTGTACAGTTTGTCGCGGAACGAATCCCACTCGTCCGCGCCTTGCCGGTACACGACCTGCGAATAATACAGGTACGTGTAGTGCCAATGGCCGAATGTCTGCGCGCCGCTGTTGATGCCGTGCAGGTTCTTCTTCGCGTAGTCCAACATGTCGGGCACATGCTCGCTGTCGTAGTCTCCCGCGTTGTACAGCGTGGCCAGAGCTGCGGCGGTGATGGCGGGGCGCGACGTGCCGCGATTGCGCGAACTGTACGAGATGCCGCCGTCGGAGTTCTTGCACTTGTAAATGTATTGCTTGGCCTTCTCGATCGTCTCTTTGGAGACGGGGATGCCGGCATTGCGGCAGCCGCGCAGGCCTTGCACTTGTGTGATGGTGGTCGAGCCTTCGTCGAAGTTGCTGCCGTCTTTGGCACTGACATAGCCCCAGCCGCCGGAATCGGTCTGGGCGTTGCTGCTGAATTCCACGGCCTTGGTCAGTACGTCGATCAGTTCCTTGCGCCGCTCTTCGTCTTCCTCCTCTCCCAAAACTTGTGACAGGAACAGCATCGAAAAGCCGTGCCCGTACGTGTAGCGATTGTCTTGCAGCGGATCGCCAATCAAGCCGTTGGAGCGCGACTTGGTGATCAGATAATCGACCGCGCGGCGAATGTTGGCCGCGTACGGCCCTTGTGTGGTCGTCGAGCCCGAGCAGATCAGCGCCGTCCCGCCCAGTGCGGTCATCGCCGTCGGATAGTTGGCCGCCGTCCAGTGACCCAGCTTGGATTGTGTGCGGGCAACCCACTTTAGGCCGTTTTCGATCGCTCGCTCCCAAGTCGGATCTCTTTTCGCAGCCAGCGACTTGTCGGCAAGCCGATCCGCAATGAAGGCACCGCCGATTAACGAACCAATCGATCGCAGCGCGGCTCGTCGGGAGATGGGTAAACTCATTTGGCGGACTCCCCTGCATTGGTGCAATTCAGCTTGTAACCCGACGCGTAAGCGAGGGAGATCAACCGCGCGCCCCCTCGCTCACGCGTCGGGTTTCGATAAAGACCAGGCGGCCGATAAACCCACTCTATTGTTTTTGGCACTAGCGCAAAAGTCCAATCCGGGCGCGGTCGAATTTGCAACGCATGTCCAGCCGCACTTCAGAAACCGTAGCCGAAGTTGTGAAACTTCGGAATCCTCACGAGTTCCGCTACGGTACGCTTGTCTCGACGCGGATTTTGAAATGCCTTCCAGTGCTTTGTCAAAGCGTAGTTTTAGGGTTGGCCAACTTCGTGGCGTAAGCTTCCAGCTTGCGTTTCTGGGATGAAATCGAATTGGCAAGCAGGATGCTTACCCCACTTTTTAACTTTGACGAAGTACTAGAGTTTCGGCACGGGCATTATCGGTCCGGTGGGCTGCGGGTGAGGTCCGTCGTAATCGGGAACTAAGTGGACGCCGAAGCCGCGTTTCAGTTCCCAGTCTGCACGAGCCGCCCAGGGCGTGCCCGGATGATCTTTGATCACCGCGTGCAGCAGCACCGTCGCCTTGTCGATATAGGGCTGGCTCTTTTCCGGATCGAGGATTTCCTTACGCGTGCCGATGTCCCAATGCACGAGCGTCAGGTTCGGAGCCTTCGTCAACGGGGCCGTTTTGGGATTGCGAATGAAGTACTCCAGGTACGCGCCGTATTCGTAGATCCTGGCCTGATAAGCAATCAACTGGGCGTAGATCAAATCATAGTTGCCTTGCCAGCGCGGCGAAGTCTCTTGCTCGCGGGATCGATGGTGGTCTTCCAGCGCCTTCTGAGCCGCGGCCAGATATGTCAAATAGATAAGTGCCTTTTGCTGCTCGGCTCGTGCCTGTTGCATGAACGCTTGTGCATTCCGCTGATGATCCGTAAAGTGCATCCGCATATCGATGATCTTGGCGGCCACGGGATTGTACGGGTTCAGGTCGTAGATCACCTTTTCGACGATGGTCCTGAGCGGCGACTTGTCGATGTCCGCCTTGACTTCCATCCGCTGCCGCAAATCGGGCTTGTACGACCGCATGGCTTCCAGTTCGTAGCGGCGCTTTTCACCGCGCACCAAGGCCGTCTCCAGACTCGGCAGCATGAAAAAGATGCCGCCCGTTTCGCGCGACATGCGAGTTTGTTCGTAAGGGCCGAAACCACTGTTGAAGGCGTCGTAGCGGCGGTGAAAACCGTCCGTCTGAAGCTGCTCGACGAACGCTGTCTCCGGACCGCGGTCGATCGCGATCCAGTGCAGGTGCCTTGTCTGCGGGTGCAGCCAACGCATGTGCACATAGGGATAGCCAAAAACGGCCTCGCGGCCCATCGTGTAGATGCGGCACTTGGCGGCTTTGGCCACGGCGATGGCTTGCTCCAGGTAAACGTTATTATCGTCACGGTCGCCGCTCTCGTCGGTGACCAGGATTAAGGCGATTTGTCGGCCTCTCGCGAATTCCTGAAAGTACGTGACCGACCTTCCGACGGCCTGACACATCATTTCTTTGCCCGTCGCATCGACAGGCACCGTCTCAATGGCCGTACGGATTTCCGTGCGGTCGCTGGTCGGCTTCTGGGTGTGCACCAAGAAGTTGGCGCCGTAACTGGTGACGCCCGTGGATAGGCGTTCGCCGGAAGCTTTCGTGGTTAGACCCAACTCGATGTACACGCGATCGATGCGGTCGCGAATCTCCTGTTGGTCGTCCTTCATACTTTCCGACTGATCGAAGGCCCAAATTACCAGCACCGGTCCTTTGTCCAACATCCACATCAACTCTTGCGTGATGCGATCCATGGCTTCGGCGTAGTCGTCGACGATGGCTCGCGGGTCGCCCAGCGTGCCGTCGGGAACGGAGGCGATCAAGCGGTTGCTCGACGGCATGGCCATCATCGGCCGGTCGATTTTGACTTCGGAATTCGCGTTGTCGGATTCGACCACGCTGCGATCGAGTGAGGGCATGGAGACTTGGCCCAGTGCGCCCGCCACACTGCCCCCTTCGACGCCCACGGCCGGAGCGCTGCTGAACAGCGCGGCCGAGACTTCCGTGGCGGCCTGAATCTGCTCTTCCAGTTCGATCTCCATCAATTCATCGTCCCGCTCCTCGAAAATCGACGCCACGACTTCGCGGACCTCTTCCTTTACCTGTTCCGGCATGAAGCAGACGGCCAGCACGATGAGCAGAATCATGTGCAGCAACATCGAAGCGAAACAAGCGCCGAAGTTGCGCACAATGGCATGATTGAAAAACGACGTGCGGTGTTTGACCTTGGCTGGCGTGTCTTCCGGCCCATCAGCCGGTTCACGCTCGCGGACGGCGGATTTGCCGGCGGCTTTGTCAGCGATTTTGGACTTGGCAGGAGACTTTGCTTCTTGTGTGGCCATAGACAGTTCCGGTTTTCAGATCGTCAAGCGTGGATTGTAGCAGCGTGATGCGCGGGATGCGCTGCTTCTCCCATATATGGGACCCGAAAAAACAGTGCAGGTCAAGACTTTACCCATGAAAACAGCGGCAGCTTACCGTCGGAGCGTTCGCGGGAATCGCCGCGGTTTATTCCCGCCGCGGCCGTACGTGCGGTTCGCGTCACAGCTTACGCAACCCTTGCCACACTGAAACCAGCGCGATCGGCATGAGTCGAGCCACTCACGGGCCGATGAAAGAAAATGAGGTCAGGCGGCGGGCAGCGTCGCAAAGAAGCTGGGGATTCATCGGAGGACAACGCACAATGGCGGAGAAACGAGACGGCGCAGTGCTGGTGGTGACGATCGATTTGGAGATGGATTTGGAGCAGCAAGCGCGGACCGACAGCCGTCGCCTGGACGCCGTGGCCGCGCGATTGGCCGATCTCTGTGACGCTCATCAAATTCCCGCGACGTGGGGGGTCGCCGATCCGGCCCTCTCCGCAGCCACCGAGACCATCATCGCGCGCGGCGTGGCTCATGAGATTGCCGTGCTGGGCGACGCGGCTTGGGTGGGCATTGGTGCGGGCCGCACTCGATTTGCTCGCGAATTGGCTCGCCGAGTTGACGGAGCCCGAACGTCCGGCTTAAGCGTCTCGACGCTGATGCTCCGCAACGTTGAGCTGACGGAGAGCTTTGACCTGCTCGTCAAACATGAGATCTCGGCCGTTCGTGGAGCAATTGGCCACCGCGGTCCGACTCGAATTGCGCAACCTCAGATGTTGCGATTCGGCGTGTGGGAAGTTTCGCCGTCGATCGAATTGCCGGGACGCAGCCGTTGGTTTCCCGGCGGTGGCGGTCGATTCGCCGCCCGACGAGTCATCCAACAAGCCATCGGCGGCGCGAGCGTGGCTCAACTGATCATCGACGGACCGCGTTTGGCAGCAGTTGGCGAAGCAGGCGTGGCAGCGATTCAAAACGTATTGCGATTCGCCGCCATGAAGCAACAGCAGGGAGTGTTGAACATTGAAACACTCGGCAGCCTAGCGAAGAAGTTGTCGCAGCCCCGCGAAGCCTCGCCCGTCCGATCCATCTTGCGATCCGCGGCGTAGCTGAGCGGAACGGGGTCGGGAGTCTCTTTCAACTTTGGCGGCGGCGGCTCGATGATCGGACTCCGGCTTAGCCAAAGATGAAAAAGACTCCCGATCCCATTTCCTCACACTTGTTCTTTCCACGTCAGCCAACTCAAGAATCCCAGACCCCCAGCGCACAGCACGAACGTGATGTCCAGCAGCGGGCTGGCCTTCATGAACGGCGCCCAGGATGCGGGAACAATCAAGTCCGCGAGAAAGATAATGAAAATGAGGATGGCAATTACCATCCCCGTGATACAAAGCGCCTTCGCCATTCGGAGCTTCCTCAGAGGTGCGCGCCTGGACCGGTATTCTAGCCAGTCCCTGTTTCACAGCTAGTATAATTCATACAATTTGGCTGTCACGGGTTCGACGCCCGCGGCAACGGCCCGAACGCAGAAGTTCGTCGCCGCGAGTCCTTTTGCGGCGATTGTGACGAGTTTTCAGCCCACGCGACCGATTATTGCCATCGTGCCAGGGGAGATGTGCATGAGTGCCCAGGCAAACTGCGACGCCGCTGGCAATCTCGACGACCAATGGCAGCGGTTTCGCCAACTCATGCCGGTCGCGGCCAACTGGGCCTATTTCGACCACGCTGCAGTCGCGCCGCTGCCCGCCCCTACGCGCGACGCCATCGTTATATGGCTGGCGGAAGCGACCGAGCAAGGCGACACCGTCTGGCCGCAATGGGCGCGGCGAGTGGAACAGGTCCGGCAGTCCGCCGCAGCCATGATCGGCG
>JBGTKH010000603.1:0-12177 GCA_041744735.1 Pirellulaceae bacterium
CGCCCGTTAGCTGGGGCTTCGCGGACTCCGCCCCAGCCACCCTCTCGACTCTCAAGCTGCGACACCCGGGGGCTTGCGCCCCACGGCTTATACTGTCACCCTCTCGACTCTCAAGCTGCGACACCCGGGGGCTTGCGCCCCACGGCTAATTCTGTCACCCTCTCGACTCTCAACCCTCAACTCTCAACTCTTTCCGGCCCCCGACTCTCCGCTCTCGACCTTCCGCTCTCGACCCTCCGCTCTCGACCTTCCGCCTAATTCGACAGGCCTTGAATCAGATCGACCAGCGGCAAGAACAGCGAGATCACGATGAAGCCCACCGCCACGCCCAAGAACACGATCAGCAGCGGTTCGATCAGGGCCATCAAGCCGTCGGTGAGCACTTTCACTTCTTCGTCGTAGACGTCGGCCACCTTGTAGAGCATCGTGTCTAGTTCGCCGGTCTCTTCGCCCACGTCGACCATATTCACGACCAGATCGTCGACCACGCGCTGATTCATCTTCATGAAGTAGAACAAGCAGCCCAGCGCCGCGGCCACGAACGCGATGCCGATGCACTGCCACAGGTACTCGGGCACGATAAACGGCACGATCAAAACCGGCGTGCCGAGCAGTGCCGCCCAGAAGAACATGGCCACCGGATGAAAGCCCGGCCTGGCATGTTCTTTCATGGGGATGGCGATGGTTTCGCCCTCGCGGATCGAATCGGCGACCTTGCCGAACATCTTTTCGAACATCGCGTTACCGGCCGTTTCGCGGGTGATCGTCAGCCCTTCCAGAATCGGCACGCCGCTGGCCACCAGCGTGCCCAACGTGCGCGTGGTGCGCGCCAAAGTGTTTTTCTCGACCAGGCCTCCGATGACGGGGATCTTCAGCATGAATTGGTCCCACCCCATGCGGCCGGCTTTATATTTTCGCGCCACCTTGATGAACACAAAGATGAACGTCGGGATGGTGGGGATCAGGAACCAGTACTTGACCATTTTGTTCGACAAGTTGACCAGCAGCACCGTGGGCGCGGGCAGCTCCAGCCCGAACTCTTCGAACATCGTGGCGAACACGGGCACGATTTTGAGCATGATGAACGTCAAAATGCCGATGGCCACCAACACCACGATGACCGGGTAGATCATCGCGCCTTGGACCTTTTTCTTCAGCGATTCGGCGCGTTCCATGAACTCGGCCAAGCGGCGCAGAATGACTTCCAGCGCACCGCCCGCCTCGCCGGCTTTGATCATGTTCACGTACAAACGATTGAAGACCTTCGGGCTCTTGCCCATCGCTTCCGAGAGCGTGGCACCCCCTTCGATTTCGTCGACGACGTCCATCAGCGAGTTCTTCAGCGCGCCGGGCTTGGACTGGCCTTCGAGAATTTTCAGGCTCCGCAAAATCGGCAAGCCGGCGTCTTGCAAGATGGAAAGCTGGCGCGTGAAAGTGGTCAGCATCTTGGTGCTGGCGCCGCCGATGGCGAACGATTTGCCTTTCTTGGCCACCTTCCCTTTGGTTTTGACTTCCTGTCCTTTTTGCACCGAAATCTTGGTGACGAAATAGCCCATCGAGCGGATCGTGGATTGAGCTTCGTCTTGCGTCGCGGCCTCGATGACGTCCTTAATCTCCTGGCCGGTCGCGTCCATCGCCTCGAATTGAAAGGTTGGCATAGCTGGGTTTCCTCGTGTCTTAATTCTCTTCGTTTACCCGCCCGCTGTAGCTTGGCTCTCCGAGCCGAGCAGTCCGCCACATGCTCGGCTCGGAGAGCCAAGCTACAGGCGTTATGCTTCCAAAATTGTCTCGCGGATAATTTCGTCGACCGTCGTGGTGCCCTCGTAGGCGAAGTCGATACCGACGTCGCGCAGCGTCACCATGCCGTTGCGCCGGGCGACTTCGCGCAGTTCGTCGGTCGAGGTGTTGCGCATGATCATGTCGCGCAGTTCGTCGGTCATAATCATCAACTCGAACAAACCCACGCGCCCCTTATAACCGGTGTTATTGCAAATGTCGCAGCCGCGGCCGCGATAGAACTTTTTGCCCGCGATGTTTTCCGGAGTTAGTCCCAGATCGGCAAGCTGCTCTTCCGACGCCGTGACCTCTTCGCGGCAGTTATTGCAAATCCGCCGCACCAGCCGCTGGGCCAGGATCGCCTCGACGGTGGCCGTGATCAAGAAGGTGGGAACCCCCATGTCTTTCATCCGGGTGATCGTGCTGGGGGCGTCGTTGGTGTGCAGCGTGCTGAACACCAAGTGGCCGGTCAGCGCCGCTTGCACGGCGATCTCGGCCGTTTCCACGTCGCGGATCTCACCCACCAGAATCACGTCGGGATCTTGCCGCAGGATGGCTCGCAAGCAAGCGGCAAACGTCACGCCGATGTCCGCGTCGATCGGAATCTGCACAATGCCGTCGATGTCGTACTCGACCGGGTCTTCGGTGGTGACTATTTTGTCTTCGATGCTGTTCATCTCGCTGAGCGCGGAGTAGAGCGTCGTGGTCTTACCCGAGCCGGTCGGACCCGTGACCAGCACGATGCCGTTGGGTTTTTCCATCGCAACGCGGAATTGGGCCATCGTCTTTTCATTCATGCCGACCTTTTTCAGATCGAGCGAGACCACTGAGCGGTCCAACACCCGCATGACCACGCTCTCGCCGAACAGCGTGGGCAGCACGCTCACGCGCAAATCCACCGGGTGCCCGCCCACGGTCAACTCGATGCGGCCGTCTTGCGGCAACCGCCGCTCGGCGATGTCCAGATTCGCCATCACTTTGATGCGCGTGGTGATGGCAAACGCCAAGTGCCGGGGCGGCGGCACCATTTCATACAACACGCCGTCGGCCTTGATGCGGATGCGGAATTCTTCCTCGAACGGCTCGAAGTGAATGTCGCTGGCGTGGTCCTTGATGGCCAGCAGCAGCACCATGTTCAGCAGCTTGCGCACGGGGGCGCTGTCGGCCAGCGCTTCCATGCTGGTGATGTCGATCGGGCCGTCTTTCGACAGCGCTTCGACTGCGTTTCTCAGTTCGGTGTCAGCCTCCAACTCGCTGATAATCCCCTCGACGCTCTCCACCGACGAGGCATAATGGCGGTTCAGCGCATTGGTGACGTCGCGCTCGGTGGCGACCACCAAGCGGATCTCGTAACCCAGGAACGTGCGCAGTTCGTCTTGAATCGACAGGTTCTGCGGATCGCACGTGGCCACGGTCAGCCGGTTGTCTTCGAAGCGGATCGGAATGACGCGATAAAGCTGGGCCATCGTCTCGGTGATTTTTTCCATCACATCGTCTGGGATGTCGAGATCGTCCAGCCCCACCACCTGCATGTTGAACTGCTCGGCCAGCGCCTGGGCCAGTTGCTCCTCGGTAATCAGGCCCATCTCTTCGGCGATCTTGCCCAGCAGTTGACCGGGATGCTGCTGCTGCTCGTCCAGCAGCATCTCCAACTGGTCATCGCCGATGAAACCCAAATCGACCAGAATCTGTCCGATGCGACGAATGGCCATAAGCTGTCTTGCCTCGAATCACAAAAGTAGCCGAATTCGTGAGAATTCGGATCGAAATCTCGATGATGTGACCGTTCCCCGAACTCTCACGAGTTCGGCTACTCGATCGTTCGCCGTTACATTGCGGCGCGCTAGTGTGCCGCGCCCGCTGGTTCACCTTCGACCGGTTGCTCGTCCATGACGCCGCGGCGCGCGTTGGCGATGCGTTTGGCCAACTCGTCCGGGATTTGGGCTTTGGACAGCACGTCTTCCAGCGTGCATTTTTCTTCTCGCCACAGCTTGAACAATGCGTCGTCCATCAGTTGCATGCCGAACTTCGCACCGGTCTGAATGGCCGAGTTAATACGGAACGTTTTGTTTTCACGAATCAGGTTGGCGATGCCGGGCGTAACGACCAGAATCTCGTACGCCGCCACGCGGCCGCCGCCGATTTTGGGCAACAGCGTTTGAGCCACGACGCCAATGATGGCCGTGGAAAGCTGCGTGCGGATCTGATCCTGCAAGTTGCCGGGGAAGGCGTCGATGATGCGGTTCACCGTGCCTTGAGCACTGTTGGTGTGCAACGTGCCGAACACCACGTGGCCCGTTTCCGCGGCACTGATCGCCGCTTCGATCGTTTCCAAGTCGCGCATTTCGCCGACCAGAATCACGTCGGGGTCTTGCCGCAACGCGCGGCGGATGGCCTCGGAAAAGCTGGGCACGTCCACGTGCACTTCACGCTGATTGACGGTTGATTTTTTGTGGTAGTGGTAGAACTCGATCGGGTCTTCAATGGTGATGATATGGTGATCGACGGTCTCGTTGATGTAGTTGATCAGGCTGGCCAGCGTGGTGCTTTTTCCGGACCCGGTCGGACCGGTGACCAGAAACAGCCCGCGGGGCCGCATCACCAGCTTGGACACGACGTCGGGCAGGCCGAGCTGCTGCGGAGTGAGCATGGCGTTGGGAATTTGCCGCAAGACCATCGCGATGTTGCCGCGCTGCTTGAAAATCGACACACGAAAGCGCGCCATGTCGCCGAAGGCAAACCCGAAGTCGGCACTGCCGTTTTCCTGTAGCTCGCGCTGGCAACGTTCCGGCGCGATGCTCTTCATCAGCGCCACCGTGTCTTCGGCTTCGAGCACTTTCGTCTCCAATTTCCGCATCCGCCCGTGCAGGCGAAATACCGGCGGCTGGCCGACCGTGATGTGAATATCGCTGGCGCCTTGCTTAACGCACGCTTGCAGCAGCTTGTCAATAAGAACTGTGGCCATGGTGTTACCTTTTCTGAACGTGCGTGAATCCGGGCAACCCACGCTTCAGATATGTTGGGCAAGTCCGGCTTATTAATCTACCCGTAGCCGAAGTCGCCAGACTTTGGAGGATCGGCCAAAGTCTGGCGACTTCGGCTACGCTGATTGGTACGTCCTTATCCGGGACTTGCCTTGCCGCCGCCAACGCGCCCTCGCACCGCCGGCAACGTGGTGATTATTCGCCAACCCCATCTTGAACTCAAGAAAAATGCCTCCGCGGCATCTATTCAAACACGTCTTGCTCAGTTCTCTTCGCGACGCGGTACACCTCCTCTAAGGTGGTGATGCCGCTCATGACTTTGGCAATGCCGTCTTGGTAGAGCGTCTTCATGCCCTGCTTGATCGCCATTTTGCGCAGGTCCTGCGAAGAGGCATTTTCAAAAATCATCTCCCGAATCTTGGCGGTGATCAGCATCAGCTCGTAGATACCGATTCGTCCCCGGAAGCCTTTTTTCTGGCAGTTTCCGCAGCCCTTGCCGCGCGCGAAGTGCGCCGCGTCTGCCATCGCGCGGGTAATCCCTGCGTCACTCAAAACGCTCTCCGGAGGCGTGAACGGCTGTTTACATTTGACACAGATAACGCGCACCAGACGTTGCGCCATGATGGCAATCACGCTGCTCGCGACCAAGTATCCCGGCACGCCCATGTCGATCATTCGCGTTACAGCACTAGGCGCATCGTTCGTATGTAGTGTACTGAAAACCAAGTGTCCAGTTAAAGAAGCTTGAATTCCCATCGACGCCGTTTCCGCATCGCGCATCTCGCCGACCAGAATCACGTTGGGGGCCTGACGCAACATCGCCCGAATGATCCGCGCAAAGTCGAGTCCGATGTTGTGACGTACCTCGACCTGATTGATCCCGGCCAGGTAGTACTCGACGGGGTCCTCGGCCGTGATGATCTTCCGGTCAGGCCGATTCAGAGCGTTCAGCGACGCATACAAGCTGGTGGTCTTTCCAGACCCCGTGGGGCCTGTAACCAGAACGATCCCGTTGGGTCGGCGGATCAAACCCTGGAAGGTTTTAAACGTCTCCTCCGACAATCCAAGCTGGCGGATCCCCACCTTAATGTTGTCTTTGTCCAACAGTCGCATCACGACCGACTGGCCGTGGTTGGTGGGGATGGTGCTAACGCGCAGGTCCAGTTCCTTTTCACCCACCGACACCTTGATGCGCCCATCCTGCGGGCGACGCCGCTCGGCGATATCCATCTTGGCCAAGATCTTAACACGGGAAATCAGAGCTCCTAGCAACCGCCGGGGGGGGCTGTCGCGCTCGATGAGCACACCGTCGATGCGGTACCGAATGCGCACCCGGTCCTCGAAGGGCTCGATGTGGATGTCCGAAGCACGCAGTTGCACGGCTTCGGTGATCATCATGTGGACCAGCCGAACGACGGGAGCGCTGTTTTCGTCGACGACCTCCGAATCACGGGCGGAATCCTCCTGCGTTTCAGTGAAGTCGATGGCCGTATCGGTGAACTCTTGCAGCATCGAGTCGGCGCTTTCGCCTTCGATCTGTCCGTAGTAGCGGTTAATGGCCTCCAAGATGCTCTCGCGGGGGGCCAGGGCGATTTTGACTTCGCGATTCAAAATGAACCGCAGTTTTTCGATGGTGTCGAAGTCCTCCGGGTCGCTGACAATTACTTTCAGTGCGCCGTCCACTTCCGACATCGGCAGGATCACGTTCTCCCGCGCGACGGATTCAGGAACAAACTCGATGACGGATTCCGGGATGCTGATTTCGTTGAGATTGATGAAATCGAGCTTTTGGTCCTTCGCGACCGCCCGCATCACCTCTTCGCCCGTGGCATAGCCGAGCTTCACCAAGCAATCAGTGACGTTGGTGCGCGTGTCCTTTGACATCTGCAACGCTTCGGCGTATTGCTCCTTGCTGATGATGCCGCGTCGAATCAAGATTTCTGCAAAACCGCTGATAGCCATAGTTACGCCATATTCCGAATAGAGTTATCGATTGAACCGCGTAGGCGGTCGCCAGCATCCAAGAATGGTTGCCACCAGATAAGCTTTCGACACGCCGCCCATTCTCGAAGACCAGCCTTCTACAACGAGCGAACCGCAAGGTTTAGTATCCCTAGTCGCCGGGCGAGTGACAAGAGGCAGTGTTAGTTTTGGATTGGGAGTGCCGCGACTCGTCGCCGCGTTAGGAATTTGAGATGCTCTTCGCGAGAATCCGAAAGTCCAAAAGCGGTGACGAGTCACCGCACTCCAAAGATTATTCCCCATTTGAGGTATGGCACGATAGTAAACCGACCCTATGTCGAGGCCGCGTCGAACAGGCGGTCGAAGCGGTGGCGGTTGGTAGTCGTAAATTGCTGCGCCGCGGATAGAAGGGGCTCCGGCGATTCGTAGCCGAGCAGGAACGCGAGCTTCTTGAGCTCGATTTCGTCATGCGGCAGGTCGTGGCGGGCGGTGGTGTTCATCAGCCGCAGGCCCGACTCGACGCTGCGTAAGAAGCGGTAGGATCGGCTGAGGTAATCGCGGTCGTCGTCGCTTAGGTGGCCGGCGTCGTGCAAAGCTTCGATCGCGTCGAGCGTGCCGGGCGTGAGCACCTGCGGGGAATCGGCCGCGTGCTTCATTTGCAGCATTTGGACGATGAACTCGACGTCCACCGTGCCGCCGGTGCCGCGTTTCAAGTTCTGCGGAGTCGCCGTTTCCTGCAGCCGATGCCGCATGCGGCGGATTTCGGCGGCGCATTCGGCGGTCCACGGCTGAGCGAACATGGCCGTGCGCACGGCTTGCATGGCCCGCTCGCGCGCCGCCTCACTGCCGTAGATCGGCCGCGATTTGCACAGCGCCTGTCGCTCCCAAAGCTGCCCTTGGCCTTCGGTGAAATAGCGCGCAAACTCGGCCAGTGACACAGCCAGCGAACCACTCTTGCCGGTCGGCCGCAGCCGCGGGTCCAGTTCGTACAAGCGGCCGTGTGATCCCAGTTGCGTGACGACCTTGATGATGCGCTGAGCGAGTTGGCTGAAGAAATGCTGGTTGCTGGTGGTTGTGGTGCGGCCGATGCGGCGGCGGTGCTGTGTCGTGCCGTCAGCCTCGGACAAAAACACGACGTCCAAGTCGCTGTGATAATTTGGTTCGCGTCCGCCCAGTTTGCCCATCGCCAGAATGATCAGTTCGCAGCGCTGGCCATCGCGCTCGCCGCCCGTAATTGTGGGCTCACCGAATTTCTCGGCCAGCCGCTGGTATTCGTGCCGCGTGATCTGCTTCAGACAGACCTCGGCGATGTCCGACAGTGTGCGGTGCGTGTTGCGCAGATCCTCTTTACCCAGAATGTCGCGGACGCCGACGGCTAGGTGCTGTGAGTTTTTGAAGCTGTGCAGAATTGGTTCGATGTCTTCGGCGCCGCGGCACAGATCGGCCAGCATCGCGTCGAGCCCTTCGAGCGTGGGCAGCTTGTCCAACAGCAACGAATCCATCAACTCGTCGATCATGCCGGGGCTGCTGGTCAGGATGCCGGACAAGTACGAACTCGAGGCACACAACTGCACGTACAGTTTCAACGACGGCGGATTGAAACTGAACAGCTCCCACAGCACGCCTTTGCCGCCCAGGGAATCGCTGACCTTGCTGAGATTGACCAACGTAAAGTCGGGATCGGGCGTGGTGGAGATCGCCTCTAACAACCGCAGTGCAATCGATGCCAGAAAATGCCGGCAGCGGCGCGTGGATAGAAACGGAATCTTCTCCGCCGACAAGGCCATGAGATTCGTGTAGGCGTCGCGGACGTCTTTGAATCCGTACGGGGCGAGAACTTTGTGGATGGTTTCTTCGGCCGGGTTCGGGTCGAGCACCAAATCCACCTCGGGCTCGATGTCTTCCGATTCACCGAACGCGTCGTGCAGCAAGTGGTCGAGAAACTTACGATTCAGTTCCGAATTGCTGCGCAGCTCGGATTTGAATGCGTCCAGCGCCGATTGTTTCGCGGTCGATTCGTAGCCCATGCGGATCGCCAGCTTTCGCAGCTCGCCGTCTTGTTCCGGCAGCGTGTGCGTTTGCAGGTCGAACATGATTTGCAGGCGGTGTTCGATCTTCCGCAGCAGTGCGTAGTTCTCCTCCAAAATGCTGCGCTCTTGCATCGTCAGGCAGCCGGCCTCTTCCAGGCTGGCGATCGCCCGCAGCGTGTTGCCCGTGCGGATTTCGGGCAAGTCGCCGCCATTCAGAAGCTGCAGGAATTGAATCACGAACTCGATGTCGCGGATGCCGCCGTGACCGGTCTTCACGTTGCGCGTGTCGCCGTCTTCGTCGCGGGCCCGGTTTTCGATGCGCCGCTTGAGGGCTTTGATTCCGGTGATGTCGGCCCGGCTCAAATAGCGGCGAAAAATCCACGGTTGGAGTTGCTCGAGAAAGTGCTGCCCGAGGTCAAGGGCGCCCGCAACAGGCCGCGCTTTGACGTACGCTTGCCGTTCCCATGTGCGGCCCAACACGTCGTAGTAATGCAGAGCGCTGTCGACGTTCATGACAATCGGGCCGCGGCTGCCTTCGGGCCGCAGCCGCATGTCCACGCGATATGCGAAGCCGAGATCGGTGGTTTCGGTCAGCAGCTTAATGATCTGCCGCGCCAGCCGCTCGAAATACTCCTGGTTGCTGATCGACCGCGGGCCGTCGGTCTTGCCGTCGTTTTCATACAGAAAGACGAGGTCGATGTCGCTGGAGTAGTTCAGTTCCGTGCCACCCAATTTGCCGAGCCCCAGCACGACGAAACGGGCGCGTTGACCATCGCCGCGGCGCGGCACGCCGCGCTTCTCGTGCAACATGCGATGAGCCGCTTGGACGGCAGCGTCGCAAATCGCGTCGGCCAAGTACGAAATCTGTTTGGTGACGATCTCGATCCGCTGCCCGCGAATGATGTCGCCGTATGCGATCCGCATGGTTTCGCGATGCTTATAGCGGCGCAGCGCGGCCATGACGGTTCGCTCATCGGTCTGCACGGCGACTTCGCTGCAGATGTCGCTCACCAGCGCGGCGCGCGACACCGCTTGGCCTTCGGTCAGCCGCAGCAAGTCGTAACTCTCCGGGTCGCGCACCAACACGTCGCTCAAGTGCTGGCTCGTGGAAAAAATCTGCAGTAGCACGGGCAGCGATTCCTTGTCGCGCTCGAACAGCGACCCCAACGCCAACGGGCTACGCGCAGCGGCCACAAAGCGGTCCAAATTGTTTAGTGCCATGTTCGGATCGCTGGTCCGCGGCAGATGGCGTTCAAGTTGGCGGCACACCGCCGCCAGCAGATCCAGCGTCATGCCCGACTCGGCCAGCCGCACTAAACCCTGATGTGCCCGCTGGACATCTTCGACGCCCAACGAGCGCAGCCACGCCTCCGCCTGCTTCGGCTGGTCGAGAAACTGGACTAGTTGATCGAGCTGCATCGGCACTTCAGATCGCTGGCGGGGCCGTTAGCGAATGTTGTCCGAACTGAATGGCGTTTCCATCATAATTGATCTGCCTGCGTTTGCCGACCAGCGCCCGGTTGAGAAGTGGGGGGCAATTTCGCTATACTTTCCCCGTCATGCTCGCGGACAGGTCAGGCGGCAACGGGCCGTCCGCGGGCTTGGGATTCTGGTCCTATTTCGCTACGGAAGGAGTTTCAGAGTATGGCCACTGTTACCGAAAGTTGCTGTGTGAGTCTAATCGGCGAGACTGCGGGGTTGATCTGGCACACGCTCGAGGAAAATGGTCCGGTGTCGCTGGCGAAGCTGGTCAAGACGGTCGAAGCGCCCCGCGACGTCGTGATGCAGGCCGTCGGCTGGCTGGCGCGGGAAGACAAGATTGACATTGAAGAGAACAGCCGCAGCCGCGTCGTCTCGCTGAAGTAAACCCGCGGCGGGTCGTGGACCAGTGCTTTGTCAAAACTGGAATGTGGGGTAAGCATCCTGCTTGCCAACTCGAATTCCAGACTAATCGCAAGCTGGAAGCTTACGCCACGAATCCGGCCGTTCCCAAGATAAAACTTTGACAAAGCTCTAGCGAGCTTTCAAATTCGTAGCTGCCGACGAATTCCCCTATACCCTGTTCGACTTCAACTCGGCCAGCGAGTAATGTGTGTCGCGCCAGCGGATGCCGTTGTTGAGGTAGGTGAGCAGCATGGCTCGCCATTGGATGTAGACAAACAGCAACACGACGACGGGAAACAACAGCACCGACCAGCGGCGGACCTTCACGGTCCCGGCGGCGTGCCAACCCAGCCCAAGCAGACACAGTGCCGCGGCGGCGTAGAAGAGTTGCGTGAGTCCGCCGGTTAAAAACACCGCGACGAACGGCCACACGTTGAACAATAACGCGACGGCCGACGAGACCACGATCGTTGCCGGATTGTACTCGACGCCGGAGAAGGCGTTCTTCTCCAAGCCCACAATCACCTCGCGCAGCGAACTGTACCACGGTACGTACATCAGCGCCGAGGCATTCAGCATCTCTTGTCGGAAGCCGTTCTGCTTGACAATCTTGCCGAGCTTCACGTCGTCATCCGGCCGCATCGCAATCCGCTGGTGAGTGCCGACCGCACGGTACACGTCGGCGCGAATCAGATTGAACGCTCCGATTCCCACGTACGCGCGGCTCTTGGCGTCCTTGGCTTTCCACGGGCGGAAGTAGGCCGAGAAGTAAATCATGAACAGGACCACGAAACATTCGAGCAGCACGTTCGGCATGCGCACCTGCATCATCATCGGCAGGTGATCGATACGGTGCTCGATCGCGTAGCCGACCGCCCTGCGCAGGGTCGTGGGCTCCATCACCACGTCGGCGTCGGTGAACAGCAGCCAGTGCTCGCACGTCGCACGAACGGGGTCGGAAGTTTTTTTCGGTCCATCCACGTCGCCAACGTCTACAACACTAGCCGAAAAAGACTCCCGACCCCTTATCGCTCGCATTGCCCCCAACTGCATCGCATGGTTCTTTCCCAGCCATCCTGCCGGCAACTCGGACAAATGCACCACGTTCAGCCGCGGATGCTCGGCCGCCAGCCGGTCCAAGATTTCTCCCGTGCGGTCGGTCGAGCGATCGTTCACCACGATCAGTTCGATGTTCTCGTAGTCCTGATGTAGCAGCGCGCGGATCGACGCCTCGATATGCCGCTCTTCATTCCGCGCCGGCACAATCACCGATACCTTCGGCAGCCCCTCGTTAGCTGGCGGGGCAAATGCGTCCAAATGGGCCACTTGCCGTCCGCCGCGAATCAACAGCACGGAGATGCTTATGCAAAGCAATAGATTGGCGGCGGCTAAATAGAGGAGCACGAGTTCCATGCAGCCAAACTACCGGACACCGCGCCCGGACACCAGCCACACCAGCCCAAGGTGGTGATACCATTTGGCGTTCAGCGCTGTAACCGCGGCCGGGCTCAGACGTACAGAATTCAATTTTGCCGGCGAAA
>JBGTKH010000604.1:0-8634 GCA_041744735.1 Pirellulaceae bacterium
ACGCTAATACGGGAGAGCCGGTGACACCGCCAATCGTGCATAATGGCACAACTACCGTTGTATCCTTTAGTCCCGATGGCACGCGCTTGGTAACGGCATCGAATGACGGAACAGCCCGGGTCTGGGACATCGAGAGCGGCCAGCCGATTACGATCATGAACCACGGTGTCGTAGAGGTAGGGGTTTTCCACAACAATATACCGCAGCCTAATGAAACTCGCCCGAATGAAGTGCGTTATGCTGCATTTAGCCCTGATGGTTGTCGCGTGGTAACTGAAGCCCACGGGGCGGCGCGTGTCTGGGATACAGCAACTGGTGCCCTAATTGCCGGACCATTTCCCTGCACAGAGAAACCGCTGTTTAGTTTCGACAGTCAGCATTTGTTCACCGCGAGCAGTACCACAGTTCAAGCCTGGAACATACTTACGCGCGAGCCCGTCGGCGTTCCCAATAAGCATAGTGAAGTCGTACAAATGACGCCCTTCTCGCATTCCATCGCCAATGTAACTCTCAGTCGGAACGGTTGCTATGTAGTTTCCGTAAGTAGCGACGCAACGGCACGCGTGTGGGATGCCTGCACCGGAAAACCAGTTACTCCTTCGTTGAAACACAGTGGGGCGATTCTGACGGCGCAATTCAGTCCAGATACGCTCCATGTCATCACCACAAGCGACGACGGCACAGCGAGAATTTGGGATACATCGACGGGCGAACCAGTCACACCTCCATTAAGACACAACGGTCCTGTCTATTATGGGGCATTCTGCAACGACGCAAACAGAATCCTCACGGCAAATCCTGGCAATGTCTGCTTGTGGGACATCGCTACGATCGAGAGCATCAGTTTCCCGCTGAAACACGTCCGCCGAGTAAACAGTGCATCATTCAGTTCCGACGGTAAATACGTGGTTACGGCGAGCGGAGACGGGACAGCGCGGATTTGGGATGCCGCGACTGGCGAGCCATTTGGTTTGGCGCTTAACCACGACGGCAAAGTGTTGTTTGCAACGTTTAGTCCGGATCGCAGAAATGTTTTCACCGTAAGCCAACAGTTCGACCGCAAGTTTATGTGCGAAGTGCGTGTCTGGGATGCCTCGACGGGCCAACTAACAGTTCCTCCAAAAAAATTGGATAGTAGTGGGTTTGAAATTCATGGTGCAACATTTAGTCCTGATGGTCGCCAACTCTTTACGGGCGGCATTCGGCCGCAGATCTGGGATATTGCGACGGGAAATCTAGTTACGCACATTGAGTATACGGTGATAGGAGACGCTTCTTTCAGTCCCGATGGCCGCTACGTGGCAACGCCTGGTTCACAGACACATGTGTGGGACGCCATGACGGGAAACCCAGTTACGCCGCCTCTTGGTGGTGCGCAACATATATCGTTTAGTCCCGACAGCCGCTTCGTTGTCACATCGGGCTACGACCATACAGCGTGCGTGTGGAACGCCCGCACTGGGGCTCCTGTCACGCCACCTCTACGTCACGCCGATGTTGTACAGAATGCATCCTTCAGTCCCGATGGCCAGCGGGTGGTGACGGCGAGCCGTGACCGGACGGCGCGTGTGTGGAATGCGATTACAGGTGCACCGATGACGCCGCCTCTCACGCACAGTGGAATGATAGCGGGTGCCTCGTTCAATAAAGACGGCACGCTGGTTGTTACGGCCAGTTTAGACGGGACCGCGCGGGTGTGGGATGCATCGACGGGCGAGCCCGTCACACCGCCATTGAACCACGGCGCCATCTTGGTATGCGCATCGTTTAGTCCCGTTGACGATCGCGTGCTAACGGCCAGCGCGGATGGAACCGCGCGCGTGTGGAATCTACGGCGTGACCAGCGACTAACGGACGACATTGTGCTAACGGCGGAATTGCTATCCGGACATAGGATCGACGCGTCGGGTGGATTCGCACGTCTGGACACAAGCGCCCGTATTCGGGCGTGGGAGACGTTGAACGCGAAGTACCCAACTGAGACTAGTACCTATCGCGCTCAGTTGATTGACGCGCCGCCGTCGCGATCAGAGTCCACTCGTGATTCAAGCGAAAGCCATCGATTAGAGGGCCACATAGACAAGGTGCGGTCGGCCGAGTTTTCATTGGATGGCAAGTTGCTGTTGTCCGCCAGCGAGGATGGGACGGTAAGGTTGTGGAATTCGCAGGACGGTCTCGGTGGACGAATTTTGGCACGGCATGAGGCTGGTGTTCTTGATGCCACGTTTTCTCCCGATGGCGCGCAGATCTTGTCGGCGGGTTTGGACCAGCGGGCGATTCTTTGGGACGTTGAGTCGGGGCAAGAGATTCGCACATTTGCCGGGCATTCGGAAAAGATTTGGTCGGTTGATTTCTCGTTCGATGGGAAGCGAGCGCTGACCGCGAGCGAAGACGGGACGGCTTGCGTTTGGGACGTCGAGAGTGGGCGCGAATTGACGCGATTCACGGGTCATACCGGGCCGGTGTTTCACGCGGTGTTTGCGCCCGACGGGCGCTCGGCGGTGTCGTGCGGTTCGGATACGACGATCCGATCGTGGGACGCGACGACGGGGCGCGAGCTGTGCCGGTTTGGCAAGGAAACTGATTGGATTTGGTGCTTGAGATATTCACCGGATGGCCGTTACGTTCTTTCCGACCGCGGGGCGTTAATCTCGCTGTGGGACCCGCAGACCGGCGAGGAGGTGCGGCAGTTCCAAGGTCATCTTGATTGGAACTATGGCGTGGCGTTTTCGCCCAACGGACAGTACGCCATCTCCGGAGGACGAGACCAAACCGTTCGGCTTTGGGAAGTGGCGTCGGGGCGCCAACTCCACGTCTTCACCGGTCATGAAGGCTGGGTGAATCGACTTGATATTTCGCCCGATGGCCGGTATGCGGCGTCGGCGAGCGACGATCGAACCGTGCGCGTTTGGCGGCTGCCGCAATTGCCGGGGCTGGCTTCGCCTGACGAATAGGTAGTGCTACGAGGGACGGAATCTCAACGCTGGGCAAGGACGGTGGCGGTATTCGCTTTGGCCTTCGTGGATTTCGATGAATTGATCGGCGGGGACGTCTCGGAATTGTTGGGTTTGGTTGGTGGTGGGCCAGTGGATTTCCAGCAGATCAATTTTTGCCGCGTCGCCGAGGCCGAGCTCTTGGCGCAGCGGGTTGGCGCCGAAGCTGCCGCCGCTGTTGACCCATTTGTAGATGGAACGCTTTGTGCCACCTTCGTCGATGTCGGCGCGGATGCGGGCGCCGATGGCCACGCGGTTGGACTTGTGGCCGACCAGCTTGATCTTGATCCAGTGCTTGCCGAAGCCTGGGTTCTCGAACAGCACGTTGCCGAAGGCGTCGCCCGGATTCGCGCCGCCCATCTGAATGAAGACGTCTTGATCGCCGTCGTTGTCCAAGTCGGCGAAGGACACGCCGTGCCCTTTTTGCAAGTGTCCGAAACCGCCGGCGAAAGTCACGTCGCTGAATCGCTCGCCGGAGCGGTTGTGGAACATCAGGTTCGGCATTAGCGCCTGATACTCGACGTAACCGGTGCCTAGATAGAAGTCGAGGAAGCCGTCGTTATCGAGGTCGCCGAAGTTGGCGCCCATCGGTTGAGTGACTCGCGTCAGACCCATCTCGGCGGCCACTTCGCGAAAGCCACCTTTGCCGTCACCAGCGTACGAACGGTCGGCTTCGTCGTCATGCGGCAGTCCCAGATAGTCGGCCGCCACATGCTGGACGCCCGTCTCGTAACTCGGCACATACAAGTCGAGCGCCCCGTCGTTGTTAAAGTCCCAAAACCAAACTGGAAAACTTTTGCGCGGCCGAGTGACGCCCAGTTGCGGCGCGATATCGGTGAACGTGCCGTCGCCGTTGTTGCGGTACAGCCGATTGTCGCGTTCGATGTTCGACACGTAGAGGTCCGGGAAACGGTCGTTGTCGAAGTCTCCCCAGACAACTCCCTTTGCAAAGTCGTTGTTTTCCACGCCCGCTTGTTTGGCGACGTCGGTAAACGTGCCGTCGCCGTTGTTGCGGAACAATTGAGAAACGGTTCTTTCATTGCCGATGTACAGGTCGAGGTCGCCGTCGTTGTCGTAGTCCGCCCACGCAGCGGTTTGTGTTGGATAGTGTTCTTCGCCCAGGCCGGCATCAAACGTGACGTCGCGGAATTTTCCTGTGCCGTCGTTGCGCAGCAGCGAATTCGGCAACTTTCCCGCGTCGCCCAGCCACGCGCCGCGCAGCACCAGCACGTCGATGTGGCCATCGTTGTCGTAGTCGCCTTGGACCATGTTCAACCCGCCCAGCAATCCGGTCAGTCCGGCCTCTTTCGTCTGATCGGTAAACGTGCCGTCGCCGTTGTTGCGGAAGTAACGCATCTGACCGCGCGGGTCCCAGGTCGACGTGAGAATATCCAGGAAGCCGTCGTCATCGAAATCATCGACCACCACACCGCCGCTGCAATTCAGCGTCTTCAACCCCAGCCCCTCGGCGACGTCGATGAACCGCGGGAATTCTTCCTGCGACTCGAAGGCCGAAGGCGGAATCAGGAACTGCGACGGCACGCGGGCCGGGTATTCGCCCACAGTCATGTACGCGATGTTCAGCAGCCAGCGGGACGTGAGATGGTCGGGATACTCGTCGAGCAACAGTTCGAAATACGCGATCGCCTTGCGGCTGCCCGTCTGTTTGACGTGAATTCCGCCGGCGCGAATCGGCAAGATGCAACTCTCGCCGGTGCGGCAATGAATACAGTTTTCGGTTTCACCCAGCCGCAAATAAGCCACGCCGACATCTTGCAGCAACTGTTGATGCTCGTCCGACGTAAGCCGGTTACGGACTCGCGGCAGTAAGTTGTAGGCGGCCAACAGGTGCTCGATGCCCTTTTCATTCTCGCCCAACCGCACCAAGTCGTTTCCTAGCACCCAGTGCAGAGCGAACCGTTCGCCGTCGGCACCGGCTCCATACGATGAAAGCAGCGCCAATTCCTCTTCGGCGGAACGAACTGACGCGTCTTCAAAATACTCGTTGTCGCCGGCCGCCTGATATTTGATCTGCTGGAGCAAATCGAGCATCCGCCGATGGCTGTCTGCGTTGTTCTGGCCGTCGCGCGCACGCGGTCCGCATCCGACCATGAGCAGTAGCACACACGAAAGAAGTGCCCAAGACGCCGCCGGAGCACGAAGCCTGATTGCTCGAGAAAATGCGGTGATTTGAAGATATCCACCCATGAAGTCACTGGCGGCGAGATGCCGATTTCGTCTCACTTTCGACAGGCGACGGCTAAACGCGGGCGTGGAAATGTAGATGAGACGCCCCTATACTAACACACTGGCACGTGTGATTGAAGTGACGTGCTGCTTTGTCCGCCATCGGTAGTGGGTAACTCATGTAACTCATGTAACTCACGTAGGCGAGTCTCCGAGACTCGCAAGTCGCTATCGGCATCCATCGATCAACAGGCGGGGTGATCTCGTCGTGCGAAAACTTTTGCATGTCTTTCATGTTGCGGCGTTATTGGCAGTTGGCGGCGCGATGTCTTTCGTGTGCGGCTGCGGATCGTCGGACGTTGCGTCGTCGGGCGCGATTGCTCAACCAGTGCCGTCGCAATTGACGGTCGAAGCGGGTGCGAATCAAGAGGCGGAGTTGAAAAACGCGCGGTTGCCCCATCAGTTGCCGCGCGAAACGGTGCCTCGACCAGCTAAGCCCGATGATTGGTTCGAGGACCTGACGGACCGCAGCGGCGTGCATTTCGCTTACCGCGACGGCAACGAAGCGGCCTTCTACGAGTTGCTTGAACAAGTTGGTGGCGGCGTAGCGATGTTCGACTACGACCGCGATGGAGACGTGGACTTGTTTTTCACCGGTGGCGGCCGATTGACGGGCCCGCCGATTCAGGTTCACGGTTTGCCGTCGGCGCTGTTTCGCAATGACGGAGATTGGAAGTTCACCGACGTGACTCAGCAGGCAGGGCTGGGCGATGCGGGGCCGTACACCCACGGCGTGACGGCCGGCGACTTTGACCGCGACGGTTGGCCCGATCTGTTTGTAGCCGGATATCGCGCCTGCCGCTTGTATCGCAACGGGCAGGATGGCACATTTGCTGACGTCACGCAGGCTGCCGGCCTGGACGTGTGCCAAGGCTGGAACATTACGGCGGCTTGGACAGATATCGATCGCGATGGCTGGCTGGATCTGTACGTGCTGACCTACGCAAAGTGCGAGCCCGATCACACTCGCAAGGGCCCTAACGATCAAGGACTGCGCGATGTTTTGCCACCGTGGCTGTTTCCGGGAGATTCAGATCGCTTGCTGCGAAACCGCGGCGACGGGACGTTTGAAGACATCACCCGCGCCGCGGGATTGGTCGCCGGAAATCGCGGCCTCGGAGTGGTGACCGCGGATGTGGATGAAGACGGCTGGCAGGACATCTACGTGGTGAACGACATCGAAGAGAACCAACTGTACATGGGCGGTCCGGAATTGCCGTTTACGAACGAGGCGGTCCTGGCGGGCGTGGCCTTTTCGGCGTCCGGCGAACGCGAAGGTTCGATGGGAGTCGACGTCGGCGACTTTAACGGCGACGGGCTGGCCGACCTGTGGTACACCAATTACACGAATCAAGACAACTCGCTGTTGCGAAATATGGACCGCACGGGGTTTCTGAACGTGAACGACGTGACCGGCGTGCTCGGCCAGTCGCGGCTGTGGGTCGGATTCGGCACGGGCTTCGCCGATTTCGATCACGACGGCTGGCTGGACCTGTTTGTGTTGAACGGACACGTGGCGTACGACCGCCTGGACAGCCCGTACTTCCAGCCGGCGCAATTGTTTCGCAACGACGCGGGCCGGCGGTACGTCGAGATCACGGATCAGGGCGGACCGTACTTCAGCGTCCCGCACGCCGGCCGCGGTGCAGCGGTGGGCGATCTGGACAACGATGGCGCGCCGGATCTGGTTGTCGTGCATCAGAACGATCCGGTGCAGTTGCTTCGCAATCGCAATGCGGCGAAGCATTGGTTGAGCATGGAGCTGCGCGGGACGAAGTCGAATCTGGACGCCATCGGCGCGAAAGTGGCGGCTCGTTGCGGCGATCGCACGCTCACGCGGTGGGTGCGAGGCGGCGGCGGTTATCTGTCGGCCTTCGATCCGCGAGTATTGCTGTCGCTGCCAGACGACTCGCCGGTCGACGTCACGATCACGTGGCCAACGGGCACGACGGAAGTTTTCTCTCAACTTACTCCAGGTCAAACGCATGTCGTCACCGAAGGCCAGGGACAGCAACCGTAGCGCCGAGCGAACCACGCGCGGCGCGGGCTCGCGTCCGATTTGGCCGGCGCTGCTGGTCGTGAGTTTGCTCGTACTGGGAGCGGTCGCGTTTATCGGCGTCACGGCGTGGCGCACGTTCGGCCGTGACGTCGAGCCGCTGCTGGCGGAGTCGCGCACGCTGTTGGAAGGCGCGGCGGACACGAACAGCCAAACACTTCAACTTCAGCAAGTCCGAGCGGCCGAGCCGCTGCTGCGCGAATATCTTCTGGCCACGGGCCGGCAGCAATCGACGGCCAAACTGTTTCTCTGTGCGTGCCTGATGATGCAAGACAACATCATGCAGGATTCGCCCATCGGCCAAGGCATGGTAACCGATGAATTGCTTAACGAAGTCAAGCCATCAGAGTGCGCGACACAAGACCTGCTCACCGCCGCGAAACTGTTTGTGCACACGCGCCGATTGACGCAAACGGATTGGCTGATCGGCGCGGCGCTACAAAAGGGAGACGAGCGTGAGCCGGTTCTCCGTTTGGCGGCCAAGGTGCGATACGATCTGGGGCGCGAGGACGACGTGCTGGAGCACTGCGCAGAACTCGCCCGTTTGAATCCGCGCGACCCGCAGCCGTGGAAATGGATGGCCTATGTGCATGAGGACCGCGGTTATCTCGAACCGCTGATCGAAGCCTATTCAAAGCTCGTCGAGCTCTCGCCCGAAGATGCCGACGAAGTTTGGCCGCTGCTAATCCAGACGCTGATCGAGACCGGGCAAGCCGCCGAGGCCCGCCAACAATTCGATCAGTGGGAGGCTCGTTCGCCCCAGCTCGCGGCCAAGTCGCCGCTCACACAGGCTCAACTCTTGCATTTGGAAGGCAACGCCCCCGAAGCCCTGCGGCTGGCCGAGCTGGCTCTACAGGACGACCCTGCTGAACCGGCAGCGTTGATGCTGAAGGGAAAAATTCTGCTGGCCCAGTCGAAGCTTGAACCCGCGATTGAAGTATTCGAGAAACTCGTCCAAATCGCTCCGACGTACAGCAACGCGTATTACGCGCTGGGACAAGCGTACGCACGGCACGGCGATAAGCAGCAAGCCGAGAACTATCTTGCCCAACATCAGCGATTGTTGACGCTAAGCGTTCGCATCCACAGCTTGGAACGCCGCGCCGGCCGTAATCCCACGGACGCGGACGTGCGATTGGAATTGGCTCAACTCTACGAAGAACTGGGCAACGCCGAAGTCGCTCAACGTTGGAAACACGCCGCCGAGTCGCTGCAAAACCGCCGGCAATGAGCGGCTGACGGTGGTGATACCGTTTGGGCTCAGCGGAAGTGGTGACACTTCCGAAGTCTAACAAGTTGCCGTAGCGGAAGTGGTGACACTTCCGAAGTCTAACGACT
>JBGTKH010000605.1:0-10756 GCA_041744735.1 Pirellulaceae bacterium
CGGCCGAGGCGTGCTCGGCCGCGGCATGTCCGCCGCCACGTTCGCCCCGCCACTGCCCGCCGCGGGCGGCGGCTTAGTAAGCGAACGCACCGCGTTTGTGCCGAAGCTGGAACAAAGCCGCGACGAATTGCGGACGACCGACTACTTGCGCATGGACAAGGACAACGGCCGCGAACTGTGGCGCGTGAGCCTGCGGCTGGGGGCGCTCAGCGACATCGACTACGGCGAGTTCGTTTACGAATTCAAAAAAGCCGTCGAACCGGTGATGGCCGCCTATCGCTACCGCCATCAAGTGCTGGAGACGCTCGATCGGATCCACGCCGCCGATGGCAGCAACGCCTCGTCCGTCTATATCCTCGGGACGGACCCGAAGAAGTACGAAGTGACCGCGGATTCGACCAAACCGTCTTCAGAAACCGTCGCGGATTCCGCTGCGGCACCCGCCGCTGACGCCGAAAAACAGGACATCGACCAAACGAAAATCTTCGCTCAGACTCTGAACGACCTGCTCGTCAATCGCGGCTTCCGGCGCGGCAGCAGCTTCAAGACCCGCATCGATTGGCACGACCCCGAACTGTATCCGATGAAAGACGGCTTGGCGACGTCGGACGGGTGGGCGGCCAAGCTCGCTCAATTCGATTGCGTCGTCATTGCCGACCACCATGCCGATTACAATCTGGATTTCATCAAGCAGCACGCCAAGCAAGTGATTGACGCCAGCGACCACCAATTCAATCCGCGAGCCGCCGGCGCCCGCACGGCCGCCGAGTTGATGGACGCGGGCGATCCGCACAGCCAGGTGTCGGTGATCTACACGGGGGTCGTGCCGGTCGTGTACAAGGCCCAACGGACGCTGCTGAACAGTTTGGTCAACAGCATTGGCCTGGCGTTCGTGATGATCGCCTGCGTAATGATGGTGCTGCTGCGCGATTGGGGCCGGCCGCTCGGATTTGGCAACACGATCAATTTCACGGGCGGGTTTGTTTCGATGCTGCCGAACGTGTTTCCGGTGATCTTGATCTTCGGAGCAATGGGACATTTGCGAATTCTGGTCGACATCGGCTCGATGATGACCGCCAGTGTGGCGATGGGAGTGGCGGTCGACGACACGATCCATTTCCTGAATTGGTTCCGTACCGGACTGAGCCAAGGGATGACGCGCCATCAAGCCATCCTGCTCGGCTATCGCCGCTGCGCCACAGCAATGACCCAGACCACCATCATCGGCGGCCTCGGCCTGTTCGTATTCGCGCTCAGCACCTTCACACCGACGCAACGTTTCGGCGTGCTGATGCTCACACTGCTGGTCGCCGCGCTAATCGGCGACCTAATTATGCTCCCAGCATTACTCGCCGGCCCCCTCGGCCGCTTCTTCGAAGTCGCCAAGAAGACCGAATCCGCCGTGCCACCCGCTGCGACCTCTTCCGAATCTACCGAGCCCATCCCCGCGCGAGCCGAAACCCCACACAGCACATCGCGCCCCGCCAGTGACATCCCCGCCGTCCTCCGCCACGACAAAGGCCATCGCCGCGTTCCCTAGTGCTTTGAAGACAAAACTAAGATTTTGAAAAAGCACTACCGCGACGGCGCAGGGACCTCGAAATCGTGCGTCGAATCGCTCTTGGGAAAATCGCTCCGCGTCTCGAAGGCGGGAAACATCGGCTGGCCCATGGGCTGCATGCCACCTTCGCCGCTTTCGATGGACACGCCATCGTAACCGTTCACGACGACCACATAGGCTCCGCCCAGAATGCCTTGGTCGGGCTCCGAACTGTACCGGCCGTCCTTAATCTCCACGACGCTTCCCGGACCTGAGTTGCCTTGGGAACTGTCTGGATCGAACGTGATGTTTCCGGCCGGGACCGGCTTTCCGCCGTAGGTGACCGAACCCGACAACTTGTAGCGCTCCGGTCCGCTCTCGCTGCATCCCAGCATCATCACGGCCAGCAGCAGACAGACGGATCGGAGCCCGGTTACGCGGACAATGGTATAGAGGTAACGCATGGATTTGCCTCAAGGTACGGTGACGACGTTGCCGTCACCGCGAATGGCCAGGTTTCGATAGGTCGTCAGGTCGATCGTTTCGCTCACGAAGTGGGTCGAGCCGTCGCCGCACAGAAAATGACATCCGCCGTGATGAAAGCTGCCGAAGGTCCGTTGGTGCAGGCCTTGGCCCAGCCCGCCGGGCGGGGGCTTGCCGCTGGATGCGAACGTGGTGTCGTGTGTTAGGCCGCTGCACTGGCAGATATTGATCTGCAATTGTGCGGCGGCGAGATTGCCGGTAACGGCAGAGCCACCGCCGCGATTCGTCGACGCCCAGCCCAGCCAATGACTGTCGGTGCGAGCGCCGCGCACGATCTGATATTTGGTTTCGCCGACGACGAACGTGTTGGACGAACCATCGGTCATGCTGTAAAAGGCGGTATTGGAGTTCTGGTACAGGACCCCGTTGGTGTAGAAGGCCCGGCCCGAGTCGGACGACGTGCAGCTTGCCGCGCTGCTTGGCCCACCGCCCATCACGCCGTAATAATTTGTGTGATTTGCGTCTCTCGAGGTTTTGGGAAACGACGGGCATTGAAATGCCTTTAACGGCGTGACCCAGCCAATCCGGTTCGCAGCGGTCGTAGCCGTAGGGCCTTCTGCATTCGTACAAACGAACTCGCTGCCGAAGTCGAATCGGTCATATAGATTTTGCTGTTCCAGATACGGGAGAATGGCGACCGTCCAGCTTGATCTGCGGCCGGATGATGTGCAGCTATTGCCGCCGGTGATGATCGCGCCGTAAGGAAACCGCTGGTAAGTGTCGTGGTAATTGTGCAACGCCAGCCCGATTTGCTTCACGTTGTTGTTGCACTGCGTTCGGCGGGCAGCTTCGCGGGCCGCCTGAACCGCAGGCAGCAGCAGCGCGACCAGGATGCCGATGATCGCGATCACGACCAGTAACTCCACCAGCGTAAAACCTCTTTTCATTCCGTTGTGTTGCATGGGTACCGCTCCTCGCCGCAACAGTCGCAACGTTAATTAAGAGTAAAAGAAATGTTAGCGATCAACGTTGGTGATTCTGACGGATCGAGACCGACGCAGCAACCCCGTCAACAGCGATCACCTGCGGCCGTAGCAAAATAACACTCGACGTGATGATCGAACTGAACAACAAATAAGCGCTCGACCGCCGCAACCCAAATTCGTACAGCCCGCAAAGTGCGCGTGAAGAATTACATCGCTAAGCACCACTCGTTTAACCCGTAGCCGCAGGCGAGGGAGTACACATTGACGATGGCCGCCCCGTGATAGCCTCCCTCGCCTACGGCTACGGGTTAAACGACTAGTTCATCGGCGAAGTACGCTCAGCGAACGATGAAGTCTCTCTCCGCCGCATCCATCTCTGCCTCCCACGCGGCCGTCCACGCGCCGCTGCTGCTCGGCCGTGTAGCCCATCGCCCACTCGAAGCCCACGCGCTGCTGCCAGCGGCCGGTCATGCGTAGTTGCGAGACTCGCCATGAGGAGCGATAGAGTTAACGCCAGGCGGATCATGATGTGACACCTCCAGAAGGTTTCGATTCCGTAGCCGAAGTTGTGAAACTTCGGAACTGTCACGAGTTCCGCTACAGTATCCGTCCTGTTTGAAGAATCCGCTTCACCCGATTGTCATTCACTTTCTCCGACGTTTTCGTAAAGCTTTGCCAGTCGGTGCGCGTGTTCGTCGTAGGCAGATTCGAAAAGTTCAGCGGCACGCTGAGCACCCACGACGCACGCTGCAGTAAGAACCTTTGGCGCGTGCCCGGCCGCGGCCAGTCGTGCGGCGACTTCGGCCTTGAGTGCGTTAATCACCATGCAGCCGCCGACGGTTGAGCCCGGCGAGACCGGTGTGTCCAGCCCGTCGACACTCACCATTGCATCGCCCGCGGGAGCGCCAGTATCGAGAACCAGATCGGCAACATCAGTCAGCTTCACTCCACGCGGATGACGCGACGTACTGGCGTCGGCATGGCGGCGGCTGACCAGCGCGACTACTTTCACGCCGCGGTCGCGAAACAGTTCCGCCATCTCAATCGGCACGATGTTGCATCCGCTGGACGAACACACCAGGGCCGAGTCCCGTTCAGTAATATCAAAGTTGCGCAGAATGCGTTCAGCCAGCCCGGCGACATTCTCCAGAAACATCGCCTGCCGCTGGCCGTTGGCCCCGACCACTGGATTGTGAAACGTCAACGACAGTTCGACGATCGGATTGAAGCCCGGAAACGAACCGTATCGCGGCCACATTTCCTCGACGAAAATCCGGCTGTGTCCGCTGCCGAACAGATGCACCATGCGGCCGGCGGAAATCGAATCGGCAAACCACTCCGCCGTCCGCTGGATCGCCGCCACTTGTCCAGCGACCGTTTCCAACAACTCGCGGCAGCGCGCCAGGTACGCCTCGCATGGTCGATCGTTGGTCAAGGCTGGACCTCATTCCGATTTTCAAAGTGTGTCACCGATAGCACGGGTTGCAGTATAGTTTCGCTGGTTTGGCAAATGTAGTGGGAACGCCGGCCTTTGGTAGCTCGGGTCCATTGACCTGTGAGATTCGCTCGGGTCAATGGACCCGAGCTACGTTGATTGTGTCGCCGCGACTTGCACGATTGACAGTTCCCGTGCGAGCCCACTACGATTGACGCGCGCGGGCGATTAGCTCAGTTGGTTAGAGCACCTCGTTTACACCGAGGGGGTCGGGGGTTCGAGTCCCTCATCGCCCATTGCGTTGTACAGAGGCCGCTTGTACCAGGAACTCATGGAGCGTCGTGATGTCGATTTTGCGAGTTGGCACTGTTGTGGCGTCGATGATTCTTTTGTCCAACCACGCTCTGGCGGAGATCAACCGCGTCAACGTGGCGTTCCAGAATGACGTCCAGAACGAAGAATATCCCGAGGACCGCATCTTCATCTGCATCATCGGCCAGGATTCGTCGACGGGCAAGAAGCCGTATTGTTACGGCTATGTGACGAAGGATGGGAAGATGGTGGACATCACGACTGCGTCCGATCCCGACGACTGGTCATTTTCGCTGGCCGACTTGAAGCAGCAAAATTACACCGTCTCCGTTCCGCAAATGAACGGCGGCCGAATCAACGTTTCTTACGGGTCGAAATTGAAGCTCCGGGCGAATGCCGACCCCGGGCAACCGTGCGGTGTGGGAATCGTGCAGCCGAGCGAATCGGACGCGAACGACCCCAGCTACTTCATCATCTACGACAAGATCGAGTTCACGCTGAACGGCCAATACAGCGATCCGACTTCAACGGCCATCTTTGTGAACACGACGCAGGTCGACTTCTTCGGCATCCCGATGCAGATTCAGTTGGACGGTGCTCGCGGGAAACAGTTGTCCGGCAAGTTGAATGTCGACCGAGCCGGCGTGTTTCAGGCGTTTGCTGCATCGACGACGCCCGCGGCATTTCAGAAACTGATCGTCGTCAATCCGCAGACGAAGGACAACGTGCGGATCACGGCGCCGAACAAATTTCCCACCGTCTTTACGCCTCAATCGCCCGGAACGCCGTTTCCGGCGGACTATTTCGATCCGCACATCGTCGCGTTTTGGAAGACGTACTTGGCGAGCAACCAGCCGCTGAAGAAATTGACGATCGCACTGTCCGAAGGCGGCGGGATCACCAGCGCTGTGGGGACCGCCACTGGCACCGCACCGGATTTCAAGGACGGGCAACTCAACTTTGTGGACAACCTGGGGAACAAGTACGTTGTCCGGCGTCCCACTTCGATGAACGTGTTCGGTTGCGACGGCGCGTTCGATCTCGACATGAGTTTGCCCACGGCTCAGAAGAACGCCGACGGGGCCATCAAGCGGCAAATCGCCGCCGCCATGAACCGGTCCGTCGAATCCTATGATCCGACGCTGTGGTGCTCGAACCAAACACCCGCCGTGTTCTACGCCAAGCCGATTACGAACCACTTTTCCCACATCTTCCACACACTCGCCGACACGTCGGACGGCGGCGAGGGAGGCATCTACGGCTTCGCCTACGACGACGTGTGCAACAAGAGTTCCACGCTGGTCGATACCAAGCCCACAACCCTGACCGTGCACCTGCTCAAGTTTGACTGAGCGGCGGCGCCGATCCACTGCGACGCTCGTCACGGCACTGCTTCGGAGCAAGCAGTGGCATGTTGGAGAACGTCACGCCCAAACGACACCGCTGGGGCCTTCGATAGCTCGGCCGATGAGCCAGCTTTGTAGTCCCGACTCTTCCAGCAGCCGGCGGATGTTGTCGGCGTAGTAGGCGCTGACGACCAGCACCAGGCCGATGCCCATGTTGAACACACGGGCCATTTCGTCGTCGGCAATTTCGCCGAGCCGCTGGAGCCAAGGGAACACCGGCGGGACGGGCCAGCTTTGGCGGTCGATTTGGATTTGCACGTTGGCAGGCAGAATGCGGGCCAGGTTCTCGTGCAGGCCGCCGCCGGTGATGTGAGCGATGCCGTGCACGACGCTCTTCACGCGGTAGTAGCCAAGAATGCGTCGCACCGGGCGGGCGTAAATTCGCGTGGGTTCGAGCAACTCTTCGCCAACGGTGCGTCCCAATTCGTCGACATGATCGTTCACGTTCAGCCCGGCCATCTCGAAGACGACTTTGCGGACCAAGCTGAAGCCGTTGGAGTGCAGGCCGCTCGAAGCAACACCCAACACGACATCACCCGGCGCGACCGCGGACCCGTCGATCAGGTGCTTTCGTTCGACGACACCGACGCAGAAGCCCGCCAAGTCGTAGTCGCCCCGCTCGTATAGATCCGACATGATCGCCGTTTCGCCGCCGAGCAACGAACAGTCGGCGTCGATACAGCCGTCGCTGATCCCCTTGACGATCTGTTCCAACAGCGGCGGATCGTCGTGAGACATGGCGACGTAATCCAGAAAGAACAGCGGCTCGGCACCGCAGCAGATCGCGTCGTTCACGCTCATCGCCACCAAGTCGATGCCGATCGTGTCGTGCTTGTCGGCGAGGCGGGCCACTTTCAGCTTCGTCCCCACGCCGTCGGTGCACGAGACCAAAACTGGCTCTTCGTAACCGCGAGCGAACAGGCGGTTCTTGAAGTCAAGCTGAAACAGCCCCGCAAAACCGCCGTCCAGCTTCATCACGCGCGGCGAGAAGGTACGGTGCATCAGCCGCGGCAGGCGTTGCATAGCGTCGTCGTACAATTCCAGATCGACGCCGGCGTCTTTGTAAGTTGCGCTGGGCATTCAGGTTACTCGCGGCAGGGAAACTGTGGCGATTCTAGGGGCTAAAGGTGACAATTGTCAACGCACCGTTGTAGCTGGCCTGTCTCGTTTGAACTATCCTATGTGAATCATCCGCGAGTCTGCTTCAGATTGATGTAACTTGGTGGGCCGACACGCAACCTTCGTTTAACCCGTAGCCGCAGGCGAGGAACCGACTGCCCACCACCTCGCCTGCGGCTACGGGTTAAACGGGTCGGTTTTCGCTAACCGGGATGTTTTGCCTGCGCGGCAGCGGTTCGCCAGACGTTGCCTGAGTCGTCCGATGCCGAGAAATGTTGGCGGTTGATGGTTCCGCGAGCGGCCTCGCAAGATCGCTGGGTGTATGTTTTCTGTTGTCGGGACGGAAACAACATCGGGGAATCGTTTGAGGTCAGCCAATGCTCATGCGACATACGCATCCAGAATTACAATTCACGCACGCGCTTCCCTACGGGGCCATCATCCGCGACGGGGGCGTGCAGTTCGTGGTCTTCAGCCGCTCGGCGACGGCTATGCGGTTGCTGCTCTACAAACACGTCGATGACCGCGAGCCGTGCGAGGTCATCCCCTTCGATCCCGATACCGACCGCTGGGGCGACATCTGGAGCATCTACGTGCCGCGGATCGGCGCCGGGCAACTATATCATTTCCAAGCCGACGGCCCGCACGATCCCGAACACGGCCAGTTGTTCGATGGCCGGGCCCGTTTGGTCGATCCCTACGCGAGGGCGCTGGCCGGCGAATTTCAACTGTCCAACGACGGCGTCATTCGGCCGCCGAAATGCGTGGTGATCGATGATAATTTCGACTGGGAAGGCGACCGGCATCTGCGCCTCGAGCTGTCGGAGACGATCATCTACGAGATGCACGTGCGCGGCTTCACAAAGAGCTCGACCAGCGGCGTCGAGTATCCGGGCACGTATTTGGGAGTAATCGAGAAGATTCCGTACCTGAAGTCGTTGGGCGTGACGGCCATCGAGCTGATGCCGGTGCACGAGTTCCCGGTTTGCGACGTGTGGGGCCGGCAGCTCGATCGGCCGAATTATTGGGGCTACGATCCGTTGGCGTTTTTCGCGCCGCATCGCGGCTATGCGTTCGATCGCACGCCCGGTGCGCAGGTGGTCGAGTTCAAACAGATGGTCAAGGCGCTGCATCAGGCCGGCATCGAAGTGATCCTGGACGTGGTCTTCAATCACACGTGTGAAGGAAACGAAATCGGGCCGGTGCTCAGCTTCAAAGGTCTGGAGAATCGCGTCTATTACATGCTGGACAACGGCGGCAGTCGCTATCGCAACTACACGGGCTGCGGCAACACGGTGAACGGCAATCACCCGATCGTGCGCGAGATGATCTTCCACTGTTTGCGGCACTGGGTGCACAACTACCACATCGACGGGTTCCGGTTCGACCTGGCGTCGATCCTCAGCCGGGACCGCAACGGTAATCTGCTGGCGAATCCGCCGGTGGTGGAAGTGATCGCCGAAGATCCGCTGCTGGCCGACACGAAGATCATCGCCGAAGCGTGGGACGCAGCCGGCGCTTATCAAGTCGGTTCCTTTGGCAGCCTGCGTTGGGCCGAATGGAACGGCCGCTATCGCGACGACATGCGGCGGTATTGGCGCGGCGACAAAGGGCTGCTGGGGCCGTTCGCTACGCGGCTGTCCGGTTCCAGCGACTTGTACGAGCCCGGCGGGCGGTTGCCGTATTGCAGCATCAACTTCATTACTTCGCACGACGGCTTCACGATCAACGATCTGGTCAGCTACCGCGACAAACACAACGAGGCCAACAACGAAGGCAACCGCGACGGCGACAACAGCAACTTTAGCGACAGCTACGGTGTAGAAGGGCCGTCGCGCCGCGCAGACATCGACCAGCTTCGTTTGCGGCAGATCAAAAACATGCTGTCCACGCTGATGCTCAGTCAAGGCGTGCCGATGCTCGTGTCGGGTGACGAATGCCGTCGCACGCAGCGCGGCAATAACAACGCCTACTGCCAGGACAATGACATCTCGTGGTTCGATTGGAAGCTGGTGCGTAAGAACGAGGACTTGGTGCGCTTCGCCCGCGCCCTGATCCGCTTCCGCCGCCGCCAGCCGACGGTACGCCGCGAACATTTTCTCACCGGCAAACCCGGCGTACCCGGCGGACTGCCCGATGTGAGCTGGTACAGTTCGCTGGGCATCGCCGTCGATTGGAGCGGCGACGACATGACGATCACGTGCCTGCTATCCGCTCCCGACGCCAAGCACGATCCCGCAGGCGCCGGCCGAAATGTGCTGCTCATGGTCAACGCCAACACCACGCCGCGCGAATTCGTCCTGCCGCCCGTGGCCAAAGGCACGCCCTGGCGTCTGTTCATCGACACCGCCGCCAAAAGCCCCGCCGACATCTACCCCGACTGCGACGGCCCCCCACCGCCGCCCTCCGGCAGACTAATGATGCCCGAACGTTCGCTGTGCTGCTATGTGGCGACGAAGTAACATTCGGGAGGATAGTTTGAACATGTCCCGGACTGACTCTTTGCCTTTTCGGGTACTCTGGCTCGTGCTATGCTTGGGTTGTGGACATTTTTGTTGCGGAGATCAGAGATCATGGCAGTCGAAATGAAAAACGACCTGGAAAGTTTCCACGAGTTCGTTGGAGTGCAGCTTGCGAACGGCGGCGCTCGTCTCACGCCCGAACAAGTGCTCGCAATGTGGCGAGAACGTCTCGAAACAATCGCCGCTGTCGATGAAGGACTTGACGCGGTGGCTGCCGGTCGAACCAAGTCTCTCGATCAGTTTGCCCGCGACTTCCAACGACGACACAAGCTTCCCGGCGAAGAATGACCTTTCGCATTGCTGTCTCCGAGCCCGCAGAACGCGACGCGGATGTCATCTATACGTGGCTTCTCCAACGCTCGCCTCAAGGGGCGAGAAGTTGGTGGAAAGCGTTTCTTTCGGCGCTCGAAAGATTGAAAGACGACGCGGCGAGTCTGTCCCTCGCTCCGGAAATGGAACACTTCGACGAGCCGATTCGTCAGATTCTTTTCAAGACCCCTCGCGGTCACACCTATCGTGCCCTGTTCGTGATTCGCGATGACGTGGTGCATGTGTTACGCGTTCGCGCAGCAGGACAAAACCTTATCGAACCAGGCGATCTTGAACTTCCCGAATATTGAAATGCCTTCGGAAGGGAGAAGTGTTTGCAGAAAATCAAAGTTGCAATTGTCGGATTGGGGACTGTTGGTTCCGGCGTGGCGAAGCTGTTGCTGGAGCATGGGGATCGGGTTGCGCGACATGCGGGGCGGACGCTGTGGCTCGAGCAGGTGGTGGTGCAGGATTTGACGAAGCCGCGGCAGGTGGAGTTGCCGGAGGGGATTTTGTCGGACGATCTGTCGCGGATTATCGGGGATCCTGAGATCAAGGTCGTGGCGCATTTGGTCGGCGGGTTGGAGCCGGCGCGGACGATTATGCTCAAGCTGCTGGAGAGTGGCAAGGATGTGGTTACGGCG
>JBGTKH010000606.1:0-10376 GCA_041744735.1 Pirellulaceae bacterium
GAGAAGGGGTCGGGAGTCTTTTTTCGTGACGGCCGACGCGGTACGCTTTCACACAGCGGCAATCAGGCCGTCACGAAACAAGACTCCCGACCCCTTGTGCGTAATTCCCCGAATCACGAAACGCCATTTAGCTCGCGGCACGTTCGCGCAATGCTTGGACCAACTTCGACACGGTGGCGTCCATTGCGGCAAGCACGTCTTGGGGATCGCCGCCGGCTTCGAGCGCGACCAATTGTTCGTCGAATTTGGCCGCCCACTCGCGGCACTTGCCGATCAGCCATTGGCGATCTGCTGTGGAAAGTGGCTGGTGTTCGGCCAAGATCAGTCCACTGCAGCCCTGGCGTATTTCGCCGATACGTTGGGCCAGCGACGCGGCATCCGGTGGGCGTTTGTTGAACCACTGCTCGCCGCCTTGGGCCAGTGCTTCCAGGTATGCGCTGGCTGTTACGCCCGACGGCAACGCATCGGCTCGATTCCAACCCCAGGCCGCGCGCATTGGCTGCGGCGGCTGAGGATTCATGTGTTGCACGCCGAGCATCACAAGCACAACCGCAGCCACCGTCATTAGGCTGACCCATTGAGGTCGTCGATACCAGGGAACCGCAAGGATCGCACATTGCGGGTCACGCTCGTCGGCTAACCGGCTTTGCAGTCTCTGCCGCGCGCGCTGAAACTGACCGCCGCGGGCAGATCACTTGGCTCACGCTGGCCAGTTACGTGATCGACGAAGTGCCGCTGCAAGTCCCGCTATTGCTAAACGATCCTGACGCGGAGCAGCGTCCAAATCTGATGGGCAATCTGGTACGTCAGCCGGTGCTGGCGCGGATCGACGTGCGGCCCCCGTCGCCGGCGGTAAGACCTGCGCTACTTCGAGCGCCTTTTACTTCCACCGAGGCGGGCCAGGCGCAGCGGGCTTGGTCCGAATATCTGAAAGTGCCGGATCGTGTCACCGACAAGGCCGGCATTTCGCTGCTGCTGATTCCGCCCGGCGAGTTTTCGATGGGCAGCACGCAAGGCGAACGCGACAGCATGCTGCAGTTGTTCTCCACCGCGAAGCCCGAAAACTTCGCCGATGAAACGCAGCACCAGGTGCGGATCACGCAGCCGTTTTATCTGGCGGCGCACGAGGTGACGGTCGGTCAGTTCCGCCAATTTTTCAGCGAGATGGGTTACAAGACCGAGGCCGAAACGGATGGTCAAGGCGGCTGGGGATGGAATGACTCCACGGGCAAGTTCGAGGGGCGCGACGTCAAGTACAACTGGCGCAGCACGGGTTTTACGCAGGACGACACGCATCCAGTGGTGAACGTCACCTGGAACGATGCGCAAAAGTTTTGCCAGTGGCTGAGTGGCAAGGAGGGCAAGATCTACAGCCTGCCGACCGAAGCGCAGTGGGAATACGCCTGCCGGGCGGGAACGGCGGCGGCGTGGTTCAATGGCGACGATCCGGAAGGGCTGGCTCTGGTTGGCAACGTGATGGATGCGACGGCTAAGGCAAAACTGACCAACTACTCGTCCTACACGTACATCAGCGCTCGCGACGGCTACGTGTTTACGTCGCCGGTCGGTAAGTTTCGTGCCAACAATTTCGGCCTGTACGACATGCACGGAAACGTCTGGGAGTGGTGCCAGGACTGGTACGGCGCGAAGTACTACGATCAGCTTGCCGGGCCTGTGAGTGACGATCCGCAAGGCGACAACAGCGAACAGAAATATCGTGTGTTGCGGGGCGGCTCCTGGTTCAACGACGCCTGGAACACCCGCTCAGCCGATCGCAACGGGAACTCACCCGTCGTCCGTTACAGCAACGACGGTTTTCGTGTATCCAGGACTCCGTAGCAGTCTGTGGTGTTAAGCTCTTACCCTTTGCCGTTTTTCCCTCTTCCCTTTTACCTTCTTCGCCGCGTAGCGGCGCGCGAAAAAACTGCTGTGCGCGGGTCCCCCGACCCCGCACAGGATTGCGACCGCAGGTCTCCCATAACCGTTGACCGCTCGACGTCCAAGGAGACCTGCGGTCAGACGATTCGGCGAGGTCGGGAGACCTGCGTCGAGCGAGGTTCCGCGCCGGCGCATTTTCAAACTTTCGTTGGTAGAATAGACGCCGCTGTGCGTTTTCCTTTGGGGGCCGTGTGAAAGGACGAACGATGCATACGAAACGTCGCCTGGGACGAATCGCATTCTGCGGGCTGTTGATCGGGCTGTTGACTGCGGCAGAGGTCAACGCCCAAACGCCGCGCAAGGTGGCGTTTTTGGTCGGGGTGTCGCAGTACGACAAGGCGGGGCTGAGCAGCTTGACTTATGCCGAGAAGGACATGCAGGTGCTGGCCGAGCAACTGCGGCAGGCGGGGTTTACGGTCAAGTTGATGCTGGGCAGCAGCACGGGCAGCGACCGGGCCACGAGGGAGAATCTGCGCAAGTTCTTGGAAGAAGGATTTCTGGATCGGCTCGACCAGTTCAACAAGCGCGACATCATCGTGATCGGCTTCTCGGGGCATGGTCAGCAGTTGCAGGTCTCCAAAGACGGGCGGTTGGTCGAGGACCAATTTATCTGCCCGGTGGATGCGGTGAAGACCAAGCCCGAGACGCTGGTGTCGATCAGCGACCTGATGGAGCGCGTGGCCAAAAACAGCGGCTCGGAAAACAACCTGCTGCTGATCGACGCCTGCCGCGACAATCCGGCCAAGGGTGGCAAGGGTGTAGACGGCAGCACGATCACTCAGTTGCCGGTGAACCTGGCCGTGTTGTTCAGTTCGTCGGCCGGCCGGCGGTCGTACGAATCCGACACGCTCAAGCACGGTGTGTTGACGTACTACGTGGTCGACGGCCTGCGCGGCGCCGCCAAAGACAGCGACGGCGAAGTGACCTGGGACTCGTTAGTGAATCACGTGAAGAAGCGCGTGCCGCAAGAAACGGCCTCCCGCGACGACGGCCCGCAGCGCCCCAACGCCATCAGCAACCTGCAAGGCATCCCGCCGATCCTGTCCGGCGTGCTGACATCGCCGAAGACTTTCAAGAGCAAGTCCATCGACCTGGAAATGGTGCTGATCGATGCGGGTGAGTTTCAAATGGGTTCGCCAGCGAGCGAGACTGAACAGGGGGACGACGAATTTCAGCATAGGGCGCGGATCACCAAACCGTTTTACCTGGGCAAGTACGAGGTGACACAGTCGGATTACCAGCGGGTGACGGGAAGCAATCCGAGCTATTTCGCGTCGCCTGGTTCAGGCAAAGACAAGGTCTCGGGCATGGACACAAGCCGCTTTCCGGTGGAGAGCGTTTCCTGGTACGACGCAGTGGAGTTCTGCAACAAGCTGAGCCAGCAGGATGGTTTCACACCGTACTACGCGCTGGCCAGCGTGCAGCGTGAAAGCAATACGATCAAATCAGTCACGGTGACGATTGCGGGTGGGAACGGCTATCGGTTGCCGACGGAAGCGGAATGGGAATACGCCTGCCGGGCGGGAACGACGACGCCGTTTCACTTTGGCGCGTCCAACAACGGCCGTGAGGCAAACGTCGACGGGAACTATCCCTACGGTACGTCCACGAAGGGGACGTACTTGGAACGCACAACGAACGTGGGCACTTACGCACCGAATCGCTTTGGCTTGTACGACATGCACGGCAATGTGTACGAGTGGTGCTGGGACTGGTACGACAAGGATTACTACGCCGGTTCACCGACCGACGATCCGAAAGGCCCAGCCAGTGGCGAAGATCGTGTGTTGCGGGGCGGCTCCTGGGACAACTACGCCTGGAACACCCGCTCGGCCAATCGCTACGGGTTCACTCCCGACAACCGTTACGACTTCAGCGGTTTTCGTGTATCCAGGACTCCGTAGCAGTATGTGGTATTAAGCTCTTACCCTTTGCTGTTTTTCTGTTTTCCCTTTTACCCCCGCCGATCGAAGCGAGGCGCGCGATAGAAATGGACGAACACCACGCACAACGATTACGTCGCTCGCCCCTGCCCCCACCTCGCTCGTCGAGGTGGACGCACAGATTGGCCGCGCTAGCCCGACGCGTCAATCCAACCTGTCCCCGCCCCCGCCTCGCTTGTCGAGGTGGAGCGGCAGACTGGCCGGCTAAATCTGCTGCACCCGCGAGACGAGCTCGCGGGGGGCGTGTTGGCGGCGGTCGGTCGGCGTCCTTAGCCGGACACCATCCCGGCGAGCGGGATGGGGTAGGGAAAGCAGACCGCGTAATCATAGGAAACAGTGACGATGGCATCGCCGCAGCCGCTTTACGATCCCGCGCACGCCAACCCGGCGTACGAGTTGCGATATTCGTGGTGCGGCTGGCCATCGAATAAGACGTTTGACGCGACGCCTGGCGATGTGCTTGAGACGGTAAAGCCCTTGTGGGAAACCGACGGTCTGCGGCTGCTTGAACATCGTTGGACGAGCGACAGGGTACAGCTTCTGTTCAGCGCAACACCAGAAACTTCGCCGGTACTGCTGGCTGCTAGGGCCAAAGGTCGGCTGGACCACGCACTTCGCGGGCACGGCTACCGAATGCCGTTCAGCCGGAAACTAGCGGTGCGCAGCGTCGGGCATAACACGCGCCGTGACGTCGAGGCGTACATCGAACGACAGGTGGACAAAGAACCGCTGGCGGCCCCGCGCTTTAAGGAGAAGCTTCGCGAGTTCACCGTCGCGATACCGGGCGCTGACTTGTCGCAGCCCACCGCTGTGGCTCACGGCCGCTATTGGTACAACTTACACGTGGTGCTGGTGGTGGAACGCCGGCATCGCGTGCATGATCTGACGGTGCTGGCCGCCATTCGCGACGGGTGCTTCAAGATTGCGGAGAAGAAGACTCATCTTGTGTCGCGAGTGTCCGTGATGCCGGATCACTTGCATGTTTCCTTGCGCGGGCTGCCAGCGGAATCGCCTCAGGAAATCGCCTTGGCTTATCAAAACAACTTGGCGTACTTGCTCGGTCAGAGGCCGCTGTGGAAGCCGGGCTATTATGCGGGGACGTTTAGTGAATATGACATGGATGCGGTGCGGCGGTGTGTGGCGGAGGACGCGTGAGCGATCGAATCTGCTTCACCCGCGAGGCGAGCTCGCGGGGGTCGTGTCGGTGAAGGCGGGTGGGCGTTAGCTGGCCAATCTGATCCACCACCCCGGCGAGCGGGATGGGGTGGAAATGTTGTGTCGGCAAGCGGGATGGGGTGGACGTGTTGTGCCGACGGGCGGGAGGGGGTGGACGTCCGACAGGGACAAGCAGCCCCCGCCTCGCTTGTCGAGGTGGAGGCCTAGACTGGCAAGCTAAAGGACATTCACCCGCCAGTTAGCGACCTACTGACAGGGACCCCGCCTCGCTGGTCGAGGCGGTGAACAAGATGGCGACGGAAAAATTCATGCAAAAGATCAGCAACTCGGAAGAAATCGGCTGTAGATTCGTTTCCTTATGTGTAACTTGTACCTCATTGCGTTCCTCAATCCGGGAGATGCGAAAGCCATCTCAACGCCGCCGAGATGGAGGGCGCCGAGTTGGCGCTGCAAGCCCGCGCCGTGTTCCAGCGCTACTGCTTTGAATGCCACGGTCAAGACGGTGCTGATGAAGGCGGCATGCATTACGTCACCGACCTGTCCCAGCTTTTGGCCCGCGGGAAAGTCAATCCCAGCGAGCCGGCCAAGTCGCGCGTGCTGATTCGGCTGCGCAGTGCGGACGATCCCATGCCGCCCGTCGAGAAGACTGGCGCCGACCGGCCCGATAGCAAGGCCATTGCGACGATTGAAGCCTGGATCAAGGTGGGGGCACCGGCGGTTGTCGAAACGGTCGCGGCACAAGAGCCGCCGCGCAGCGTGGTCACCACGGCCAACGTGATCGCTACGATCCACGGACATCTGGCGCGGCTGGAGCCCGAAGACCGAGCGTATCAACGTTACTTTGTGCTGAACCACCTGCACAACCAGCCGCCGGACAGAGTCCCGGCCGCTCAATTGAAATCCGTACGCGCGGCCACGTCGAAGGTGCTCAACAGCTTGTCGTGGCGGTTCGAGATCGCGGCGCCGCGTCCGTTGGACGCCGCTCAAACCGTGCTGGCCATCGACACGCGCGACATCGACTGGGACGCGGACGCCTCGACGGGCCGGCCGGACTTGTGGCTGCACTTGGTCAGCCGCTACCCCTATGCGCTGAAGCACGATCGCTACCCGGACGAACGCGGCACGCGGCAGATGGCCGAAGAGATTTACAACTGGACCGGCATCGACATCCCCTGGGTGCGCGCCGATTGGTTTGTGGCCACGGCCTCACGCCCGCCGCTGTATCACACGCTGCTGTACGACGCGGTGTTTGAGGATCTGGCTCGCAAACCAAAGGTCGACGTGAAACTGGCCGACGGCACGATCAGCCGCGAACCGGCGATGACGGCCGCCGATTTGGAACGCTGGCTGCGAGTGAACGTGGCCGCTAACCTGCGCCGCAACCGCGCCGCGCGAGCCACGGAATTCTTCGGCCTGCGCGGCATACGCTTCCGGCGGAGATTTCCGAGGCGGCCAAACAAATCGTGGCCGTCATGGACGACGTCAAGCAGCAAACGATCGAGATCGCCAGTTCATCCCGGTCGGCAGCAGCCCGGCCAACGGCGGTCCCGGCCTGCGGCTGGAGTTGATCCACGCGCTCGAATCGCTGCGGAAAGGGGTCGTGCAGAGCCAAGCACTGCTGGCGGTCAATGGAAAATTCCTGATCGTCGACGATCCCGAAGACAATAAGTCGGTGACGAGCCTGCGACTGCAGGCCGAACGCCTCACGCTGAACATCGACGACAAGACCACCGGCGATACGATCAAACCGATCAGCGTCTTCATCCGCCGCTTGCGAGACATCGCCGCGATAGAAGGCGTCACCGCGTCATTGGACCCCAGCGACGACGCCCGCGACCAAGGGAAGAACATTCGCGATCGGCTGAACAATCCTTCGGTCTTCGTCGACGGCACGCGAGTTCGTTCGAAGCAAGACAGCCCATTTACGTTGCAACTGGCCGTCAAACCTTCGGTCGGTTCGGACACGACGCCCGCAAAGCCGCGTCAGGCGGTCGTCGATAAAGGCCAGGCGTTCGTTTCGATCGACAAGGGCGAACTGTATGAATTACTCTTTCACAACGGCTCGCCGGGCGAGGTCGCCGTCAGCTTCAAGATCGACGGCATCGACGGATTCACGTTCAGCGACGACCGCGACAAGAAAACTGGCCAGCCACAATTCAGCCACTTCATCGTCCCCGCCGGTCAGTCGCTGGTGATCCCCGGCTGGTTTAAGACGATTGATCCCACTCGCAAGGACAACTTCTTGCGGTTCTTGGTCACGGAGTAAGGCCAGGGCGCCGCGTCGAAGTTCCCTATTCAGTCGCAAGGCCAGATCGGTGTCGTCACTGTGCAGATTTCCCAATCGCACCTGCCCGGTTCGGGTCAAGCCAAAAGCAGCGCCGAAACCGGCTTCGGCCTGCCCGTCAAAGCCGAATTGAAAGCCCTCGAACGCCTGATCGACCCGCCGCATGATTTCATTAGCGTGCGATATTTGCGATAATGCGAGGAAGACTCCCGACCCCGTTAACCAGGCGTACACCGGAGAACCTACGATGACTCGAGCGGCTGTTGTGATCGTGCTGAGCTTCGCGGCCGTGGCGACGATGCCCACCGTTGTGTGCGCCCAACAAGAAGTGCGCAAGCTGGCCTTCCTGGTCGGCGTCTCCAAGTACCAGAAGGACGGCCTGCGGAATCTCAACTTTGCCGAGGACGACATCCGCGACTTGGCGTTGGAATTGCGCAAGCATGGGTTTGAGACTTCGGGGTTGCTGGGCGATCGCGCGACGCTGAAGGGGATTCAAGCGGAGTTGGACACATTCTATGCCGAGCTGAAGAAGCTGAACAAGGATGACGTGGTGCTGCTGGCGTTCTCCGGCCACGGACTGCAGTTGCAAGTGCCGCGCGACGGCCGGGTGATCGAGGAACCGTTCTATTGTCCGGTCGACGCGCTGAAGACCGATCCCCAGACGCTGCTTTCCCTGAATGACATCTTCGCACGGATCGAACAAGACAGCGGCAGCAGCCAGAATGTGCTGTTGATCGACGCCTGCCGCGACAATCCGGCCAAAGGCACCAAGGGCGTCGACGGCAGCACGGCGGAAAAGCTGCCCAACAAAATTAGCATACTGTTTAGCTCCTCGGCCGGCACGCAGTCGTTCGAGTCGGACCAAGTGCGGCATGGCATCTTCACGCATTTTGTGTTGGAATGCCTGCGCGGCCAGGCCGCCGACCGCCGCGGGCAGATTACATGGTTGACGCTGGCCAGTTATGTGATGGAAAGCGTCGCCGCGGAAACACCCAAGTTGCTCGACAATGCGGCATTGAATCAGCGGCCCAACTTGCTGGGCAACCTAGTTCGGCAGCCGGTGCTGGTCACGCCGCCGTCGCCCGACGCACTGCCGCGTGTGTACAAGAGCAAGTCGACCAATTTGGAAATGGTGCTGATTGACGCGGGGGAGTTTCAGATGGGTTCGCCGACAACGGTAACAGATCGGCGTGACGATGAATTTCAACACAGCGTGCGGATCACCAAGCCATTTTACTTAGGCAAGTACCAAGTGACGCAGTCGGATTACCAGCGGGTGATGGGGAACAATCCGAGCTATTTCGCGTCGAGCGGTTCCGGCAAAGACAGCGTCACGGGCCTGGACACGAGCCGCTTTCCGGTAGAGTACGTTTCATGGTACGACGCGGCGGAATTCTGCAACAAACTGAGCCAGCAAGATGGTTTCGTGGCTTACTACACGCTGGGCAACGTGCAGCGCGAAAGCAATACGATCAAGTCGGCCACGGTGACGATCGCCGGTGGGAACGGCTATCGGTTGCCGACGGAAGCGGAATGGGAATACGCCTGTCGCGCGGGAACGACGACACCGTTTCATTTTGGTGCAACCAATAACGGCCGCGAGGCGAACGTCGATGGCAACAATCCGTATGGTACGTCCACGAAAGGACCGTACTTGCAGCGGACCACGACTGTCGGCAATTACGCGCCGAATCGTTTTGGTTTGTACGACATGCACGGCAATGTGTGGGAGTGGTGCTGGGACTGGTACGACAAGGATTACTACGCCGGCTCGCCGACCGATGATCCCAAAGGCTCGGCCAACCGCGAATATCGTGTTCTGCGGGGCGGCTCCTGGCTCGGCAGCGCCTGGCTCGCCCGCTCTGCCCTTCGCTTCTGGAACGCTCCCGTCAACCGTGTCAGCCTCGTCGGTTTTCGTGTATCCAGGACTCCGTAGCAGTCTGTGGTGTTAAGCTCTTACCCTTTGCTGTTTTTCCGTCTTCCCTTTTACCTTCTTCGCCGCGCAGCGGCGCGCGAAAATTCTTCGACTTCCGAGGATCTCGCAGGTTCGACGTCCCACCCACGCTTTTCAGCGTAGACTTGCCGCGCTCGACCAATTGTTAGTAGTCCGCTCCTTCCGCAATTCGGATAGTTCTCTGGAAGAATGGCTGCGGTGATTCGTTTTCCTCTGCGAGCCAGCCAATGTGGCCGGCAGCTACGACGTCTCATGTACAGTAGAACGAGTCATGAAAAAGACGCGATGATTCTGGTGGTGGGTGTAGGTCTGTTGGTCGCTTCGGGATTCGGCATTGTGGAAGGGATCGAGTACTTCCAGGTTGCGCGGAACCGCGTGTCGGAAACGATCCGGGAAAACATTCCGCTGGGCGTGGAAGTCGAGCGGATGGAGGTGATCCTGAACAAGCTGGACGAACAGGTTGGTCGGCAAAAGTATGAGCTGGCCAAGGCTCAAGTCGCGTTGGAAGACGCCGAGGCTTCGCTGGCCGGCGCGTGCGACAATTGCCAAAAGCTGCTGTCCGACATGCGCACGTTGCGGGACTTGCAAAACCAAGTGCCCGCGACGGTCGGCGCTTGCGGCATGGAAGCCCGGCGAGGCGAGCACGAATCACAACTCAGAGTATCTCTTGAAAGTGACAACTGGCGAACGGACTCCCGACGCCATTCACACGATTCGGCTCCCGCCGCTAGCATCACCCCGCACTTGGCGTTCAAGGATTTCGCCCATTCTGATAAGATCCGCGGCTTCTCTCCGTGGTCGTCCTGAATCTGTGGGGAGGAGTCTCGAGAATCGATTTTGGCCCCACGGATTCAGGGCGGCCACGGATTTGGCATGGAGGTTGTGGATGGCGGTGCGGATGCCGGTCGTGAGTTTGCTGTTGGCCGTTGTGAGCGGATGTACGCTGACGCGCACGGTGACGCCGCTGCCGGCTACGCACAGTTTGGTGCGTGAACAGTTGGTGCTGTACAGTGACTTCGATCTGCCGCAGCATCATCGGCTGTTGGACGAACTGGTGGCTCAGCGCGGTGATTTGACGAAG
>JBGTKH010000607.1:0-9236 GCA_041744735.1 Pirellulaceae bacterium
ATAACTGCAAGCCATGCAGTGGCTTACGGCGGCTTCCAGCCTTCGCCGTACGCAGTTTGCAATCGCTTTCGCGTAATCAACCTATCCAGGAATCCGCAACCGTTAGCAATATCGTTGGAGGAGCGCTCACGCCGCCTTGCGGACTGCCGGATTCAGGATACGACAACGTCCCTTCCTCCAGCACTCCGGCCTTCAGCCACTTTCCAATCAATCGTAGCAACACGCCATCGCGTACTCGACGCTGGAGAAATTCTCGCAGATGGCCGTGATCCAAAGTGTCCAAAAACTTTCGGATGTCCACTTCTAATATCCAACCACCACCGCGCCGCATGAGTTGAGCACGCAAGGCGTCCAGCGCCTGGTGTGCCGAGCGGCCCGGACGAAAGCCGTACGAGCCGTCGTGGAAATCCTGTTCGTAGATCGCCTCCAGAATCATGGCCACGGCCCGTTGCAGCACCTTGTCCTCGAAGGTCGGAATCCCGATCGGTCGAGTCTCCCGCCCGCTGCCTTTGGGAATGTGTACCCGCCGCACCGGAGGCGCGCGGTACGTCCCGGACTTGGCCTTCTCCAAGAGGTCCTCCAAATTCGCGAACAGGTTTTCGCGGTACTCCTCGTACGTCTGCCCGTCGACCCCGGCGGCTCCATCCTTGCGTGTCAGAATACACGCCTGAAGCAGCCACTCGAAATCGAGGTAATGGTTGAGCGAAGTGAATGCCGTCTGCGGCGATTGTCTCGCCAGCGTTGCTATCCGCTCTCGTTTCGTGGACACGGTGTCGGGTTTCTGAGCACCCGCCGTGTTTCCCTCAAGCAGTTCCATAGCTCGACGTCTCCCTTTCCTGGAAAGGCTCCTTTCGAGTGTAAGTCCGCCTCCCTGGTCCGCCGTGGCGGGTTGCGGTACTACGAAGACGCTCCGACTCCTGATCGTTCGCGCCGCGAGACTCATGAGGTTCGTCCCGCGGGACCGTCAGTTGCACGGCGTGGCTTCGCTCCCTGGGGTCCACCGTGCACGACCCCGGGCCAGGCGCTTGGGATGCGGCGTCGCCTGAGCCGCTCTTACCTCACGGACACGATCAGGTCTCTCACGTTCCTGGGGAACCCCCATGTATGCACGCCCTGTTCTCCGACCCCGGCAGGACCGAAGGCGTCAGGCCATTGCGACGCCCCGGCACGGTCCCTGCTGGTGGCAACGACATGGACTCCTGCGACCATCGAAGGATTTCGGGGCTCCATAGCAGGGCTCTACACACTCGCTGTCTACGCTTCGCAGCCGCCGTCACCGACGACCACGCAAGACTCGCTTCCGGCTGTTGGCCAAACTCTACCGGGCAGGCTTGGTTACCCGCTGGGTTCCGCTGAAAAGTTTCTGAAATGCTTCCTACATCTCAATCCTCCTTTCCCAAGCTAAACTTGACGCTATGCCACTGCTTCGGAGTCTTCGTAGAAGCAGTGCGAGTCGCGGAGAGGTTTCCAACTCGTTCAATTCAGGGCGTTCCACATAATTTCCTCTGTCAGCGCCAGCAAAATGCAGTTATTCACCGCCACGCCGATCATCATCATCGCCATTGGGTCGAGGTTCAATTAGACGCATTTCATTCGTTGTTGGTCTGCGACTCGCGATACGATCTCCATTTCGCGAGGGCCTCGTTTCGCTTCGTGTCGTCCTCGAAGCCGACGGTTGTGGTGTTGAACACGATTTGGGGATGGGTTTGCAGACGATCGAAGCCGAATTTGCGCGGGTCCTGTTTGGTGATGTGTAGCAGTGCAGCCAGGGCGATGTCGCGGACTTGCGTTTCGTAGTTGCGGTTGTTGATCCGCATCGACGTGCAGCGAGTGGCGTCGTCGAGCAACGTTTCGAGCAGCGGCACGTGCGTTTTGTCGCGCGGGTGCCACTGACAAGTAACGCGCGGGTGCCACTGACAAGTAACGCTCCATCTGCTTGTACCCAAGCGTGCCATTAGGGCAAAGTGTGTGCCACGGGCGGTGCCCGTGTGGCGACGCTGCGGAAGTTGGAGTGGGGAACGGCAATTGAACTTTCGTCAGGCGGTCCCAGTGACGTCCACCGCACCATGAGTGTGCTCATCCGTCGGTCGTCATCAGACGTCGCGATATTTGCTACTTAGGCGCGCGATTGCTAAACTAGCAGCATGCGGAGGAAAAGCGATGTCGCTGGAAACGATGATTGGCAATTTGAGCCATGGCGAAAACTGGCTGCGTTGGACCTAATCTGGCGAGATTTGGCAAGCGATTCGCAATCTTTCACGTCCCCGAAATGGCAGGAAAGAGTGATCGCCGACCGGCTTGCAAATCCGGCTCCAGGGCAGGCCTTGCCACTGGCGGCAGCGAAGGCCGACATCAAGGAAGCCATCGATGCTAGTCGAGCTTCGCCCTAAAGCCCGCCAAGACTTGATGTTTGGTGCCTTGTTCTACGAAAAACAACGGGCTGAGCTCGGGGCAATGTTTGACGTGGTGGTCTCTGACAGCGAACATCGCTCCACGTACGCGAGGTACGTGGTGGCGGGACAGCGTTGATTGCGGTCGGCGTTCTGGTTTGCAAACACGCTCCCACGGGGACAAGCCCACGTGGTGAGTGGCGAACGGCCATACGCCCGTATTGAACTTTCTCGAGGAGTCCGCGATTCAACGACATCAACTCAGCAGTGCCATGATCGGCTTGCCTTTGCCGTCTTTGGTCACGTGGAAGGGGCGGCCTTCGGTCACGTAGTGGGCGTCGGGAGGGATGCCGAGTGCGTGGTAGATGGTGGCGTGCACATCGGTTAGGGAGACAGGATTCTCGATGGGGATCATCGGGTGGCGCTGCGACGTCTTGCCGTACGCGAAGCCGGGCTTGAAGCCGCCGCCGAAGAAGAGCAGGCTGTTGGCGCTGCTGAAGTGACCGTGAAAGCCATACATTTTGCGGTCTGCGATTATGAGCTCTTCGCCCGATTGTTGTTCTGCGAAACCGATCGGCTCGACGCCGGCCTTTGGCTGGTTGGCGATTGTGCGGCCGAACTCAGTCGCGATCACAACCAGCGTACGCTCGAGTATTCCACGTTGATCGAGATCGCGGATCAATTGCGCGATGGGTCCGTCGATCTGTTTCTTTAATTCAACCATTCGGTCCGCGCCGTCTTCGTGAGTATCGAAGCCTTTGAAGGCCGCGTATTGATACTCGACCTGCACGAATCGCGCGCCGGCCTCGACCAACCGCCGAGCCAACAGCAGGCCGTGCCCGAAGCGGCGGCCGAAGTAATACGTTTTGTCTTGCACTTCACCGGCGGCGATCTTCGGTTCGTAGGCGGCGATCGTCGACGGGCTTTCATACTGCGCGAACTCGAACGCTCGCTTGACCGGCGAATCCATCATCGCGCGTGCAGCTTCCATCATGTGCAAGTACTGCTGAGCCTTTTCTGCTTGCTGCAATTCAACCGGCGCCGAGCCCGCGACCTTTTGCAAATACGCCAGCCGTCGGTCAATCCGCGCGGTGGTCAGCCCGGCCGCGGCCTTCAGCGTTTCTAATCCGCGCGTGGGATCGGGGATCATCAGCGGGCCGTGTTTGGGTCCGTAAAATCCCGGGCCGATATACTCGTTGATGAACTGTTTTTCGGTGTCGCTGGTGTCGATGTCGCGGCCCAGATAAATGTACGGCGGCACTCCCGCGGCTCGCGGCCCCAGAATCCTGCCCACCGCTGCGCCGATGCTGGGTGCCTTGACGCCGGCCGGGAACAGATAGCCGGTCATCATGTAATATTGAGCCTTCAAATGCACCGCGCCGAATTTCGTTTCGTTCGTCAGACTGCGCAGCAGCGTCCCCTTGTGCATCACCGATGCGATTGATTCCAACCCGGCCCCCAAGCGAACGCCATCGGCCGACGTAGGGATCGACTCGCACGTCCCCAACACCTCACTCCCTTTCATCCCCGCCTGAAACGGCGTGAACCGTTTCGGATCCCAAGTATCCGCCTGAGCGATCCCGCCCGGCAGCCAGATCAGGATCATGGAATCCGCCTTAGCTGTCGGTTCTAAAGCAGTTACCTTAGTACAGTCCGTCAACGGAACACACGACGCCATTCCAGCCGACGTCAGGAGCCCTGCTTTGATGAATTCCCTGCGATCAAGGCGACTTTGTTTCATCGTTTCGTTGATGAGAAATTGAATGTCAGGCATTCTGAAAATCTTGCCAATTGATTCCCAATTGTCGAATCGCAGCACGAACAGTTCCGAGCTTCACGTCGCGCCCGCCCCAGTCGGGAACGACCGAAACTTGCTGATTCGTTGGATTGCGCCATTTCCGGTGAGAGCCACCGCCTTTTCGTGGCAATTCCTGACAACCAAGTGTGGCCAGCTTTCTCGCAACTTCGCGATACGTCATGGCGCCGTCACCACGGTTTCCAACCACACAGGACTACTTGCATCACAGATCTGCGCGTTTTGCGGCAGGGTGCGACCGAGGTCTTGATACGCTTCAACAACTGCGGCCAGGGCATCTTTCACATTGGCCAGCGCCTCGTCGATGGTATCGCCCTCGGTTACCAATTCCGGCAAGAGCGGTGACGTCACTGTGTACCCGCCCTCTGGTTGCGGAGTGAGGATGAGCGGAAGTTTGTAATTCATGGACCAAGCCTCCCTTTAGTTTCAGGGTAGCCGCTAGTTTCGACGCGGGTCAAGGACAGCGCGGCGTGTCTGCTCTACATATGCGCATCAGTTAAGGCACTTAATTCTAGCTTACTTGACGTACTGAAACTCCGGGCTACACAGCAGCACCCATTGCATGTCGCGGATGCCTTCGGTTAGCGACCCGGCGGATTTGAGGAAGTCGCTGCCGTGGCGTTTCTCGTCGCTGGTCGCGGGGCGGCTGAGCACCGTGCGGTACAGGAAATCGGTGGCTCGCTGTGGGTCGCGCTGGGCGTTACGCAGGTCGAAGGCGTTGCTAAACTCGAGCAGTTCGTTCAGTTCGCTGCCGTTGAGCAACTCCAGCGCTGCCACCACCGACACGTCATCCGGTCGCGATGTACTGGCCTCGTTTCGCGACGCGGGGCGGCCCAACGCCCGCATCAGCGCCGTCGAGCGCGCGTCGAGATACGTCCGCTGTTCGTGGCGCAATTCCCCAGTAGTTACCAAACGAAAACTATCGATCAATTGCTCGGCCGACAGACGACGCAGCGCCGTCGAACGAAAATAACGCGGCGGGTTGACTGGCTCGCTAGGATCGAAGCGATCGGCCAGCTTTGGGTCATACGCAAGCTGATACGTGTGGCTCGTCAGAATCAGCCGGATCGTGTGCTTCAAGTCGCAGCCGTGCTGAAGAAAATCGTAGGCCAGCCAGTCGAGTAGTTCAGGATGACTGGCCGGCCGATCGTTGCGAAAGTCGTCGACCGGTTCAATTAGCGCCAAACCCATGTACCGCTTCCAAAGCCGATTGACGATCGTTTTCGCAAATCGCGGATTGGCCGGATCCGTGACCAGTTGCGCGGCTATGTGCAGCCGCTCGTCCAACTCGTTAGGCACCGCGCCGCCGCCCGCGCCCGGCAATTCGAAAGGAAAGCGAGCAGCGATATACTGGCCGCTCTTCACGTCGCAGCGGATGCGCTCTAAATCCTTCGGCGCGAACAGACCGGCGAAACCCAGAAACCGCTCCTGAGTCCACTCGGCGTTATCAAAATGGTCGTGGCAGCCGGCACACTTCATGCTCGTGCCCAGAAACACCTGCCCAACATTGGCGGCCGTCTGCAGCGTCGCCGTGTGATCTTCGTTGCGCACGTACTGAATGACGTAAGGAATACCAAAGATGTCCTCCGTCGCGGCGCTCGGCCGGCGGGGCATCGTAGGGTCGAGCAACTCGGCCACCATCACGTCGTACGGCCGATTGTTCACGAAACTGTCGAAGATCCACTGCCGGAAATTTCCGTGTGTCGGGATGCCGCCTTGATGCAAAACTGGCTGGCTGGCCAGCGCGTCTTCCCAAAACGGAGTCCAATGCGCCGCGTAATCTTCTCGCCGCGCGAGCAATTCGTCGACCAACTTCTCGCGCTTATCCGGCGCGCGGCTGACCAGGAAGTAATTGGTCTGCAGCATCGTAGGGATCACGCCCGTCACGTCTAGATAAACGCGGCGAACAAACGTCGCGTCGTCACACAGCGGCGGCGCACTACGTCCGGCATCGAGCCCCGCTTGCTGCCAACGCGCGGCGATGAATTGATCGATCGGATTGAGCGTCGCCCGAGAAACACTCGGCGGATTCGGCGGAGGCGGGACCAGCTTCAACCGCAGCTCGCGCCGTTTGATTAGCAACGACTCGCTGTCTGGCTGCGAGCCATGCGATGGTGAAGTGTCCGCTACTTCCTGTCCGTCCACCACAAGCGCTGCGACCGCGGTCACGTTCATCAAAGCGACAACCAACAGCCAGCACACCCATCGAAACGTGCGGATTGTCGCACTCGCGCGGCTCATTTCCGGCGGCTCTCCTGCGATGGGAGTAGGGAACACGAATCGGCAGTCAATGCGGGCTGGAAAAAAGATGGGAACTCCTACTGAAGCCAACAATTCCGGCGGCAACTTCCAGTATAGCCGGTCCTCAGGGACTGTCAAAAACCGCGAAGCGTTGCTGTTACGCTACAATGTCACGGTCGTTAAAATTGTCCCAAAAGGAGATTCGGACCATGCGGTGCCTCATCCTCGTTATCGCGATCGTACCACTGGCTTGTCACTCCGCCGCCGAAACATCGCTGGCCCAGAAGTCGAACGAAGCCACGCTCCGCGACGCCCTGGACTATTTCAAGCGGGCGAATGATTGGCAGCAGCAAGGCCAGCACGACAACGCCATTGCCGATTACACCGAGGCCGTGCGCCGCGACCCGCGCATGACGAATGCCTTCGTCGCTCGCGGCAACTCGTGGTGGTCCAAGGGCGAGTTGGACAAAGCGATCGCCGATTACGACACGGCCCTGCGGGTCGACCCGAAGATGGTCATGGCATATTACAACCGTGGCACAATCTGGGCTCGGAAGGGTTCGCCGGACAAGGCCATCGCCGACTTCACGGCGGCGATTAAGCTGGACGCAAATCTGGCCGACGCATTCCATCAGCGCGGTTTGAACCTGTACGACCGCGGACAGCTTGACGAGGCCGCCGCGGATTTCGGGCAAGCGATCCGTGCAGCACCGAACAGAGCAGAATTCTACCTCGACCGCGGCCTCGCGTTTCACGACGGAGGTCAATTCGAGAAAGCTATCGCCGATTACAGCGAAGCTCTGCGGCTGAATCTGAAATCGGCCGCCACGTTCAATAACCGCGGCCTGGCGCATCAAGAGTTGAAACACTATGACAAGGCGCTCGCCGATTACGACGAAGCCCTGCGGCTCGACCCGCAACACGCGTCGGCCTACAACAACCGCGGCCTCGTGCTGCACATCCAAGGCGATTACGACAAAGCCATCGCCGATTTCACTCAGGCCATTCGGCTGAATCCAAACTTCGCCGACGCTTACTACAACCGCGCTTTGGCGTGGCGAAAGAAAGGCGACTCCGCCAAAGCCGCCGCCGATTTCAAAGCGGCGCGGGAACTGGAAGCGACGCCGTGATAAGGCGAGCGGTCGTAGCCGAAGTCGTGAGACTTCGGCGGTGCGGAAAAAAGCCGAAGTCGCACGACTTCGGCTACCGGTAGTTTATTTCCTGCCGCCCGGCCTAAGCCGCTACTCCCACTCGATCGTGGCCGGCGGTTTGCTGCTGACGTCGTAGCACACGCGGTTGACGCCTTTGACTTCGTTGATGATCCGCGTCGAAATCGTCGCCAGCACTTCGTACGGCAGACGGCTCCAATCGGCGGTCATGAAATCGTCGGTGTTCACGCAGCGAATGGCGATCGCGTCTTCGTACGTCCGTGCGTCGCCCATCACACCCACGCTTTGCACCGGCAGCAGCACCGCAAACGCCTGCGATGTTTGGCGGTATAAACCGGCGGCTTTGATTTCGTCGACGACGATCGCGTCGGCTTCACGCAGTACGTTCAGTCGCGGCTTGGTCACCTCGCCCAAGCAGCGCACCGCCAAGCCGGGCCCTGGGAACGGGTGCCGCCATACAAGATCGGCGGGCAGACCCAACTCGACGCCCAACTTGCGCACCTCGTCCTTGAACAGATCGCGTAAGGGCTCGATCAGTTCAAAGCCCAACTCGGCTGGCAAGCCGCCGACGTTGTGATGCAGCTTGATCGTCGCCGCCGGGCCGTCGGTCGCCGCACCGCTTTCAATCACGTCGGGATAGAGCGTGCCCTGTGCCAGAAACCGCGCGTCTTCGATCTGCGCCGCTTCCTCTTTAAAACACTCGATGAAGGCATGCCCGATGCGGCGGCGTTTTTCTTGGGGTTCGGTTACGCCAGCCAGCGTCGCGAGGAATCGATCTTCGGCATCGACCACGTGCAGGTCGGTCTTGAAGTGGTTGGAGAACTCGGCGATCACCGACTCTTGTTCCGCTTTCCGCAGCAAGCCGTTATCGACCAGGATGCAGGAAAGATGCGAGCCAATCGCCTGATACAGCAGCGCCGCAGTGACCGACGAATCAACTCCGCCCGACAGTCCGCAGATCACGCGCCCGTTGCCCACTCGACGGCGAATCTGCTCGATCGTTTCCTTCGCAAAGTCTCCCAAATGCCAGGTGCCCGAGCAGCGGCAGATGACCGTCACAAAGTTATGCAGCAGCGTGCCGCCGAGCGTCGTGTGAGTCACTTCGGGATGAAACTGCAGCCCGAAGATCGGCAGCTTGCGATGCTTCACCGCGGCGATCGGACAGGTCCTAGTGCGAGCCAGCGGAACAAATTCGTCCGAGACGCTCGACACCTGATCGCCGTGACTCATCCACACGTCCGTCTGATCGGGCATGCCGGCCAGCAGATCGTCGCGCAGCGTGACGTGGCAGCGAGCCCGGCCATATTCCCGCGCCGGAGCGTTTGTCACCTTGCCCCCCAGCGACTCGCACGCAAGCTGCATCCCGTAGCAAATCCCCAGCACCGGAATGCCCAGCTCGAAAATCTGCGGATCGCACCGCGGCGCGCGATCTTCGTAAACGCTGGACGGGCCGCCGGACAGAATCAACCCCTTGGGCGCATGCCCCCGCACCTGCTCCGCCGAGATATCGTGCCGCACAATCTCGCAGTACACATTCTGCTCCCGCACCCGGCGAGCAATCAACTGTGCATACTGCGACCCAAAGTCCAACACCAACACGCGCTCGTCCGCGACGCGTTT
>JBGTKH010000608.1:0-3288 GCA_041744735.1 Pirellulaceae bacterium
CGGCTGCAAGCAACTGATCGATCAAGGCAAGACGACCAGCATCCGAGGTCTCTACTACCTGCTCAAACACTCGATCGAGGGCACCAAGGAAGAGACGTTCACCGAACAGTCGGAATGCGACCCGGTGATCGAAGACGCCGAGGTCATGCTCAACGCGCTGCGCGAAGAATTGCATCTGTACGCGCAAAAGAAAGGCGACATGGTCGGCGAGATCACGCTGGTCGACCGCGGCGACGAGATCGATTGCTCGCGCATGGGTTCGGGCGGCTACGGCATTCCGTCGATCGTCGAGCCGCACATTATCGAATTCAAAAAGTGCAACGCCAAGTTTGTGCTGCACGTCGAAAAGGACACGGTCTGGCAGCGGTTCAACGAAGACAAGTTCTGGCGGTCGCATAACTGCATTCTCACGCATGGCGGCGGACAGCCGCCGCGAGGCGTGCGCCGGCTGCTGTATCGGCTGCACAACGAACTGAAGCTGCCGATTTACTGCTTGCTCGACAACGACCCGTGGGGGTACTACATTTACAGCGTGCTCAAGCAAGGCTCGATCAATCTGGCCTACGAGTCCAAGCGGATGGCCATTCCGGACGCCAAGTTCCTCGGCCTGCGCAGCAAGGACTACCAGCGCTGCGACCTCAGCCCAAGCGTGACGATCAATTTGAACGATCAAGACGTCAAACGGGCCAAGCAGATCGCCAAGTACCCGTGGTTCGAGCACAAGAAGGAGTGGCAGAAGGAAATCGCCATGATGCTCACCAACGGCTTCAAGCTGGAAGTCGAGGCCCTGATTAGCAAGGACATTAGCTACGTGACCGAACAGTACGTGCCGGCGCGGCTGGCCGACCGGGATTTTTTGGATTAGCGAATTGAGACTTAGCGTGGGTGAAGGCTGAATTCGTCGGATGGAGAAGAATTATTTCACCGAGGGTACGCCGAGTTGCTGACAAATGCGCTGCGCCAGATAGTCGTCGATCTCCGTGTGACGCGGGACGGTGGCTTGCCGCCTCTTGTCGGCCAGATTGATCCATCGTGAATGCTTCGCCCCTTCCTTGAGCAGGACACAACCGTGTCGATGAAGATGACGAATCAGTTGGCGGAGTTTCACAACTCAATGACCTCGCGAACCAATTCAGTAGACGCCGGTGGCAACTCCGCAAGGTCCGCAGGTTCAAGCATCAGTGAAATCGCATCGCGCAGATTTTCCCTGGCATCGTCCAGCGATTTTCCTTGAGTCAACGCACCCGGTACGTCTTCCGACCAAGCGACCCACCAATCGTCGCGACGGAGAAAACTAGCTTGATACTTTGCCATCATGCACTCCTCTGCGAAAGAACCGAGTTGCTCCACGGCGTGTCACAACAGCATAGTTCGCGAGCATCACGGGACTGAATCAACATCGAGTCTAACACGATTTCCTGCCCCCGACAAGAAAAGTAAGGTTACCGCAAACGGCAATGGATCCAGTCAGTAAACCATCAGAACTCGCCGACTTTCCCATCGTCATTTCCCTGCCGATCCAGTGGGGCGAAATGGATTCGTTCGGCCACGTGAACAACGCCGTGCACATCCGCTGGTTCGAATCGGCGCGGATTGCGTATTTGGAACGGAGCGGCATGTCGCAGATGCTGTCGGGCGTCGGGCTCGGTCCGATTCTGGCATCGATCACTTGCCATTACCGGCGGCAGTTGAATTATCCTGACACGGTCCACGTCGGCGCGCGAATCACGCGCCTCGGCCGCAGCAGCATGACGATGGCGCACGCCGTTTACAGCGAGACGCTCGGTGCCATTGCTGCCGACGGCGATTCGGTCGTCGTGGTCTTCGACTACTCCAGTAACAAGCCGCAGCGCATGCCCGACGACGTGCGGGCGGTTATTGAAAGGCTGGAAGGCAAGTCTTTGGCCAACGGCTAACGAGATTTCGTAGCTGAATTCGCGAGAATTCAGTCCTCCGAAGTTTCACAACTTCGGCTACTGCTGATCAATTCGTTGAGGTGCAGTTCGATGCAACTCGGCAGCACGTCGACGTTGTAGCCGCCTTCCAAAACACTGACGATCTTCCCAGCGCAGTGCGCGGCGGCAATGTCGTTCACCATCTTTGTCAGCGTCGCGAAATCCTCAACCTCCAACCCCAGCGAGCCAATCGGGTCGAGTCGGTGACTGTCGAAGCCGGCACTGACCAACACAAGTTGCGGCTTCATCTTGTCGGCGAATGATTCCAATTCACTGGCAAAGATGTCGAGGTAGTCTTGCCGCGAGACGCCGTAGCGGATCGGCACGTTCAGCGTCGCGCCCAAACCGCGGCCTGTGCCAGTCTCATCCCAATTGCCCGTGCCGGGATAGAACGGGTAGCGGTGAATCGAGAAGAACCCAACCTGCTCGTCGTTCCAAAACGCATCCTGAGTGCCGTTGCCGTGATGCACGTCCCAATCGACGACCAGCACCCGGTCCAGGCTGAATTCGGCGATGGCCATGCGGGCCGCAACCGCAATGCTGTTGAACAGGCAGAAGCCCATCGGGCCGTCGGGCAGCGCGTGATGTCCCGGTGGACGGACCAGACAAAGGGCCGTTGAGTCTTCGCCCTGCAGCACACGCTCAACGGCGTCGCAGACCGCTCCCGCGGCGCGCGTCGCCACTTCGTACGATTTTGGGCTGACCATCGTATCGATCTCGATGCGGCCTCCGCCGCCCGCCGCGAATTGGCGGACGTGCTCTACATGATCGGGCATGTGAATCCGCGTCAGCCGCTCCAGCGAAACAGCCGGCCACTCGGGGCGCCGGCAGCTTTGCGTAAGCCCTAACGATTCAAGATGTTCCTGGACACGAACCAGCCGCAGCGACCGCTCCGGGTGCGAGCCGGTGTCGTGGTCCAGAAAACACGGATCATGGTACAGCAGCGTCATGAGGGCCAATCATCCTGCATCGTCCGCAACATGTCAAAGGGGAACGATTTAGGTTTGACAAACGGGGGTGTCAACGGCTATCTTGGAAAGTGGGTCGCGTGGAGCCAGCCAACGCGGTTGCCCAAGCTTTTCGCGGTCGCCTAGTGCCTTGTCCACGCTAAACGTTCGGGTTCGATGCTGTTCGCCGATTGAAGTTTGTCGACAAAATCGCGTTTCCCGACCCGAAAATTAAGCGTGGACAAGGCACTAGTGCTTCGTCAAAGTTAAAAAGTGGGGTAAGCATCCTGCTTGCCAACCCGATTTCGTCCCAAAAACGCAAGCTGGAAGCTTACGCCACGTAGTTGGCCAACCCTAAAACTAAGCTTTGACAAAGCGCTAGCTGA
>JBGTKH010000609.1:0-3185 GCA_041744735.1 Pirellulaceae bacterium
CGGTGAACTGCCGACGCGGCTGCGGGCTCTCCTTCGTAAGCTTCTTGCTCATCTTGGCGGTCTCCTAGACCGGCCATTCTAAGCCCTGGGCGCGCCCGGATTTTGGTCACCACCTCAGCCATTCTGCCGGTCAATGTGCGAGTCGCGCTCCAGCAGGCCTGTGCGCGCCCGGTTTCATTGCGTTTCCAGGGGAATCATCGCCGTGGATCATCGACGGAGGCTTTTCGAACTGTTGATGTACCAATCTCTACCTTCCGCCGGCTTGCTGCCCGGCTCGATCGGTGGCAACTTCACTTGCCACTGTGCCAGCAACCAGCCCGCGGCGCTATGTACGGAGCCGGCATGATCGCGGCGATACAACGCCAACAGCGTCTCGGACAGAAATTCCTTTTCCGACGATGACAGAGATTCCACCGGAATATTCCCCAGCCCCGCGCAGACGCCGGATCGAAATGCGGGATCGTCAGTTTCCTTTAGTAGGCGCGTCACCTCCGCCAACTCGCCGCGCCAAGACTTGAATTGATCGATGAAGATTGTCCGGATGGTGGGGTCTTCGCGGAGTTGGAGCACCTCCCGCGCTGGGCGCGCGTCGCCCAGGTGAATTGCGATCGCAGCGCAGCCCACCTTGACCTTGGGGTCGGAATCATCTCGCGCACGTTGCCACAGCTTCTCGGCCGCCGACGTTCGAACCGCGTACAAGGCGGCAACGAGATTCCGACTCTCATTGGCAACGCCCGCGTTGATGTTCTCAATGAGAAATTCCGCATCCGGTTCACTTAATGCCGCCAAGGCGAAGGCGGCGTGTAGCCGCTGGCGCAGGTCGATCGCATGATCCTTCTTGGTTCGCAGCAAGGGCAGAGCATGTTCGCTCAGGGGCTGAAGTTTTTCAATCGCATAGGGCACAGCGTCGGGTGGCGCCGTAAGCACTGCGTCGACGAGCGACTCGGCTCGTTTCACATCATTTTCAAGCCGTTGCTGGGCAACGTATTTCTGCTGCGCGGAAACAAACTGCCAGATTATGGCGGCGATTACCAACGTTAGAAAAACTCCCACACCCACACGCGTGCCATGGATGCGTCGCGCCCTGCGCATCATCTTCTGTTGCGGCCCGGTCCAATCTTTGTGCTGCGTGAGCAACGTAATCCGCGTCCATTCCCCGAGCGACGGCAGGTGGCGGCTTTCCGGCTTGGCGTTCCAGAGTGCAGCGCGTTCGGCCAACCGCAGTTCCGCCCGGCCGCGGCGGGTTTCGCGCTGTTTGCGCGTCAGCCAGCCGCGCAGCGACGGCACCAGATAGTCGTGCGTGAGTTGGTAGTAGGAAAGTGGAGAGTCGAGAGCTGAGAGTTGAGAGCCCGATGGGGATTGTTGGCTCACGACTCTCGACTCTCCGCTCTCCGCGTCTGTCGGCGTGATCAACCGCAGTTCGCTGTCGAGGATGCGGAGCAGGTCGTCGAAGTCCCGCGGGCGGTTAGCGTAGCCGGAGGCTTCACGCAACGTGTCGCTCGAGCGCATGTGGCCCTTGATATCGCTGCCGTGTTCGGGCAACAAGGCTTTCAACAATCCGCGGGCGGCCTGTTGATGCAAGCGATGCTCGGGTGGAACCGTCTTGGCGCTGAACGTTTCCTCGAGAAACGTGACCCCGACGCCTTCCATGCCGCCCACCTCGTGCAAGGTTGCCGGAATCCAGGGCTTGGATTTCAGCAAGTCGGCGAACAGCGCTAAACGGACGCAGACCACTTTCCCGTCCTCGGCCAGGCCGGCAATGGCCTGATCCAAGAATGCCTTATGCTCTTTGGTGAATTCGCCGCTGTCCGGCAAGTCGCCGTTGGCGCAGCCGAAGGCGACCAGCACCTTGCGTGCATGGCGCACGTCGAACAAGTCCACGGCGGCGGCGTTTTGTCCTTCGACCAGCCGGACCTCTAATTCCCGCATGAACCGCGTGGCGGCCATCCAGAAATCGTCGCGCACCATGATGATACACTGCACCCGCCCGCCGTCACATTGCCGCAGGGCTTGGACCAAGTCGGTGTGCTCCGCTTCCCGCTTGGCGTGCAGCCATTGCTCGAACTGGTCCAGCACGATCAGCAGCTTTTTCTTGTTCGCCGGCAGATCGCGCCCATGGCGCAGGGCGGCCAGCGCGTCGTGCAAGTTCAACCCCGCAGGCAGGTTGGGGCAGCGCTTCCGCAGCCCTTTGAGCAAGCGTATTTCGGTATCGTCGGCGGTGGCCTCGACATAGACTTGGACCACTTCTTCATCCGACACCCGCGGCAACAAGCCGGCTTTGACCAGCGACGACTTGCCGCATCCCGACGGCCCATAGATCAGGCCCACGGCAAACGTTTCGTCCGGGTCGGTCTCTTCGATCCGCGTTTTCCAAAACCGCAAGCTGTCCGGCAGCCCGTGCCGATCGTGCGGTCCGGGGAGAAGTTCCCGAAAGAAGTCTTTATCGCCGTCGTCAAATGAACGCAGCCCCTTGGGCACGATCTTGATCGGCGGACTGCTCGAATCCGTTGCGGCCGGTGGTTCCGCAGCAGGTCTTGCGGCGGTTGCTGTTGCGGTTGTGTCGTGAACCGTTTTCTTCAGATAGTGCCGCAGGTCGTCGGCCAAGTCGAGGGCCGTCGTGTAACGATCGGTGGCTCGTTTGGACATCGTCTTGAGGCAGATGCGTTCCAATTCTTTCGGAATCTTTTCATCGACTTGCCGTGGCGGCCGAGCTTCAACAGAACGGATTTGCTCCAAGAGTTCCACGTGACTGTCGCCCCGGAACGGCCGCTTGCGAGTCAGCAGTTCGTAGAACACGACTCCAAGGCTAAAAATGTCCGACCGGCCATCGACACGGTGCCCCTCGCCGCGAGCTTGTTCGGGACTCATGTACGCCGGAGTGCCCGCCCAACCCGACCCCTTTCCAAAATCCTTGTCGTTCAGGGCCAATCCAAAGTCAGCGAGGACCGGCTTGCCCGATGTGTCAATGAGGATGTTGGCCGGTTTGACATCCCGATGCACCAATCCTCGGGTGTGAGCGAATTGCAGTGCCTCGGCAACGGCAGTCACAAGCTGCGCCGATTCACTATAGCTCAATGCGGCTTTCCGAATCTTGTCGCTCAGGTCGCTCCCTTCGACGAACTTGGAAACCACATAGCAGAGTTCATCGTCCGTGCGACCCACGTCGTAAACGGGAACGATGTTGG
>JBGTKH010000610.1:0-15018 GCA_041744735.1 Pirellulaceae bacterium
CCGCCAAGCCGCCATCTCGATCATCGCTACCAGCACCGACCCGCAACTGCACAAACGCCTGCAAGAACTCTCCCAACAAGCGACCGACCCCGAAGTCCTCCGCCAAGTCCAAAAGGCGTTGCCCACAAACGTTCGGCGTTAGGTTTTGCCATCGTTCCGGCCGAATACCAATCGCTGCGACGCAGTTCTGACGATCGCCCGAAACCATTTACTAACGGTGGCGATCCAACACGATAACGCGTTCGGCGGTTAGATGAGGAGTTTGGAGCTTTTCGATGTAGCCGCGTTGGCCGCGGATGCCGACTTCTTGGCGCAGGTAGCGATGAAGATTTAAGCCCGGCGCGGGGGAGATGTAGTGCAGCACTTTGCCGTCGTCATTCAGTAGCGCGTATAGGGGCGCGGTGCGGTTCTGAGAATGCACGGGCATGAGCCAGCCGCTGCCGTCGTACTTCGGATCGATGGTGTCGTCTGGTTCTCCGTTGCTTGGCCCGGTGCCGGCGACCTTGCCTTTCGGCACGTCCGTGTTCGCTGTGCCCATGTCATCTATGGCACCATCCGAAGCGCGAACCAGCGACGACTCGTTCTGCGCAGTACGGTCAGAGGGAGCGACGTCGTCGCTACGAAGCTGCAGGTTCTCAAAGTCGCGGACTCTGTCCAGCAGCAACCGTGCTCGGCCACGTTCAGTTGATGACTTGCCGGCTTCGACCAACGTTTCGGTCTGTTTTCGTAGCGTCGTCAGTTGCCAAGTCTGCGGGTCGCGAGCCACCATCAGCGACAACTCGATGTCGACCTTGCTGAGTTGCGTATCGAAATCGTCGACACCGGTTTCGGTCGGCAAACTCGTCGACTCACGCACCGTTGCGGCGGCGCTGCTGGTCGGCGCAGTCGCATTGGCATTTTTGGACGTCGGCGTAGTTCGCTTCGTCGCAGTTTTGCTCGTTCCTCGCGCGACAAAGCCGTCGCTGCTTTCGCTGGCGCCGCCTGTCTGCGCGTCGGCTGGCTTTTGAAAATCGACGCGGCGAGTCTGGCCGTCGCGAATGACGTCTAGGGGTCTCTCCGCCAGCAAGTCCGCGACCTCTTCCAGCGGCTGACGGTTCACATCGCGGGCACGCACCCAGCGGAACTCGCCCGCAGGCGGCGCGACTTTGTAATAGGTTTCGACCGCATCGTTGTCGGTCGCCGCGAAGCGCTTCACGCCGAGCACCTCGACCAACTCACCTTCCTCCAGCCGTACTTGCCAACGCAGTTCCCGCACGTCGCCGACGCGCGAGCCGATCCACGCGGCGACGTCGATGCCGGCGACTTCAGCGATACCCTCGTTGTTGGTCATCCGCAATTGCCCGGCCGCCACCCAACTGAAGCTGCCCGCCGGAGGCCGCACGGCCAACCAGCCGCCGGGATCGTGGCGGTACACTTCCAATTTGCTACCCCGTTCCAAGCGGTCGGTGGCATAGAAATCGGTGCCCGGCCCGCCGTGTACCGCGGCGCTGTCTGCGTCGATGTAGCCGACGTAGGGAAACGATTCTTCGGCAGTAGCGATGCTGGCACAGCACGCACAAAACGCCATGTAGAGACCGACCGACCAGCGCATGACAGAATCCCCGCAGAATTGCGTGATTGATGAGATGATAGACCGCGGCCTTGTAGCCGAAAGCGCGAGGCGATTCAAGGTCAGGATGAGAGTGATTTGACGCGAGAACTTCGTAGCTGCGTTCGCCAGAACGCGGAGTTCGCCAGAACGCGGGGTTCGCAAGAACGCGGAGTTCGGCGGCCCGCGTTCTGGCGAACGCAGCTACATTTAATTTTGGCGCAGCCGCGCCAACCTACTGAATACTCTCAAACAGTGCCACGCTCGCCGTAAAGCCGTGCATGAAATTCTGGCCGCCGATGGGGCCGAGTTCGCCGGCGGCGAAGAAGCCGGCCAGCGGGATGTCACCCAGTGCTTGCTGCAGCGCTCGGGCATCGTGATCCGGTTGGCTGAACAGCCGCGTGCCTCGTCCGTTGCAGGTGAACATCAGCGCGGCGCTGGGTGAAGCCTGCGGGTTTTTTTTCAGTTGGGCGAGGAGTTGTCGCAAGTCTTCGTCGGCCGTCTGCTGGTCGCGAATGTGGAATTGCACCGTCTGGCCCGCGCGCACGTAGTCGCCGATGGCAATCGCGCCGCTGTCGGGATCGATGCCCATCACGTTGCGCACGAGAAAGTCACCTTGCTGAAACCGCTCTTGATATTCGCTGACTACGCGGCCGACGTGCAGCCCGCGTTGCACAAGCTGCTGTTCGCGCGTGGGGAGCGTGTCGTAAATTTCCTTCAGTTGCAACAGCGCCGGCTTGCCGCCCAGTTCGTGAATCACGTTGCGTTCCGCTTTGGTGATGACGAGGTGTTTGCCGATCGGCCGGCAGCCTTGCGACACGAGCGTTCGCACGCGCACACCGCCGTGCAGCAGCAGCGCCACGGCTCCCTCCTTGTGTGCGCGAGGACCGAGCAGTAGTTGATTTTCGCCGGGAGCCGAACCGCCGCTGGCCATGCCGCCGATTACCGGCACGCCGGGCTGGTCTTCGTTCAGCCGCTGCAGCAGCAGATCGGCCGGAAAACTGAACGGTTCGCCAAGCATCAGCAGCGACGAACCGGCCGGCCATTCCGGCGGCAAATCGTCCGGCCAGCCGACGATCACGCCCCCTTCCGGCGATCGCTCGAACATTAAATGCATCGGTCGCACAGTCACGCCCGGCAGACTGGCCAGCCACAACGACATCGCCGGTTCACTTTCGATTTCGCGCCCCGTGCCGACAATCGCTTCGCCCGTGCAGCCCATCAGCCGCTCGGTCCCCAGCCGCTCGCAAACCTGCGCGGCGATGCGATCGAAGTCGGGACCGTGATGGTGCGACACGAACAACATCGCCAAATCCGGCGTCGCGCCCAGTTGCGTGGCCGCGCGGCGGCAAACTTCGCCGATGGCCTCGACGGTGATGGGATGAGTCGAAAGTGCGGATGCAAATACAAGTTGGCCGGTAGCGCTGGAAGTCGTCATGAAGCACCCTCGCGATGTGTTCGTGCTCAGATGGCGCTCATGATACAGTTTTGTTACAGTGGCATCTATGGCCCGATTCGGACGAGCGTTGTAGTATGTTGACGTAGAAGGCTGTAGGATGGACGCCCTCGTCCGTCCTGTGCTCTCGGACGGACGAAGGCGTCCGTCCTACAGCTAGATGTGCATCGACAACTTGCCTATTCAAACACTCACCGATGAAATCATTTGTTACTGCTTTGCTCTTCGGCACTGGTTTGTTGATTGCCGGCTGGCTGTCACTGTCCCGCGGGGCCGCTCGGACGGAAGCGGGATACGCCAGTGTGTTGATCGACGGCGTGCCTCACGTCCCACAAAAGCCGGACTTCTGCGGCGAAGCGTGCGCCGAGATGTATCTGAAACGGCTCGGCCGGCCGATCGATCAAGACGATGTGTTCAATCAATCGGGGCTCGATCCGGCACTCGGCCGCGGCTGTTATACTCGCGAGTTGGCGGCAGCACTTACGCGAATCGGCTTTCGGACCGGCCCGGTGTGGTATCGTGTCGCCGCCGACAACGCAAACGAGCAACTCGCAGGAGCATTCCAATCGCTGCACGCGGATTTAGCGGAAGGCGTTCCGTCGATCGTGTGCATGCATTACGACGAGCAACCCGAAACAACCGAACACTTCCGGCTGATTCTGGGTTACGACGCGGACACCGACGAGGTGATCTATCACGAGCCGGCGGTTGATAACGGCGCTTATCTGCGGATGAAACGCGAGCGGATGTTGGAACTGTGGCCGCTAAAGTACGACCCGCGGAGTTGGAGTTTAATCCGGTTGCGGCTCGAGCCGGGACAATTGATCGATGTGCCGCAAACCGCTGGCTTCACCAACGCCGATTACGCTCAGCACATTCTGAAGCTCAAGAAAAAACTGCCCACCGACGACTTTCATATCGTGCTGCAGCGGCCGTTCGTGGTGGTCGGCGACGAATCGGCGGAAGTCGTCCGCCAACGAGCGACCAACACGGTCAAGTGGGCCGTCGATCGGATCAAGCGAGATTACTTCAGCAAAGACCCCGACCAGATCATCGACATCTGGCTGTTCAAAGACAAAGTGAGCTACGAGACGCACACGGAGCAATTATTCGGCAGCAAACCGCACACGCCGTTCGGTTATTACTCGTCGCAGCATCGTGCGCTGGTCATGAACATCAGCACCGGCGGCGGGACGCTGGTGCACGAGATCGTGCATCCGTTCATGGCCGCGAATTTTCCCGGCTGCCCGTCGTGGTTCAACGAGGGATTGGCGTCGCTGTACGAACAATGCCGCGACGTGAATGGCCACATCTGGGGCAGCACCAACTGGCGGCTGCGCGGCTTGCAGGGGGCGATCGGCGATGGCAACGTGCCGTCGTTCAAAACCCTGTGCAGCACGACCACTCGCGAGTTCTACCACGAAGACCCCGGCACCAATTACGCGCAGGCCCGCTACCTGTGCTACTACCTCCAAGAGCACGGCCTGCTAGTAAAATACTTCCACGAATTCCGCCGCGCCGCCAACGACGACCCCACCGGCTACGAAACCCTGGTCCGCGTGCTGGGCGAAGAGGATATGGACGCCTTTCAAGAAAAGTGGCAGCAGTATGTGATGAAGCTGCGGTTTCCATAGCGCTGTGGGTCGGGGTTACGATTTTCCGTTTTGTCGGGGATTGCGTTTTCAAAACCGCAAAATCCTCAACCCGACAAAACTGAAAATCGTAGCCCCGACCCCGTGCGCCCAACAGCCGGTCTCCATCACCCAGCCCTGTCTCTACGGACAGGAATCTGCGAGCCGCGGACAGACTCGCGTCGTGCTTCGTCAAAGTTAAAAAGTGGGGTAAGCATCCTGCTTGCCATTCCTATTTCGTCCCAGAAACGCAAGCTGGAAGCTTACGCCACGAAGTAGGCCAATACTAAGACTAAGCTTTGACAAAGCACTGCCCTCAACCCTCAACTCTCATCCCTCTTCCCAACCGTGTTCCCAGTTTCCGCATCGACTGGTAAAATCTCTCACCAGTCACAACGATATTGACTCGTAGCGGAATTCGTGAGAATTCCGAAGTTTCACAACTTCGGCTACGGTCTTGAAACTGCCCTCTAAAATCATCGCCAGCGGAGCCGCGAACATGTCCACTGCCGAACCCACACGTGCCCGCGACTTTATCCGCGACATGATCGACGGCGATCTGCAGACCAATAAGTACGACGGCCGAGTCCACACGCGGTTTCCGCCCGAGCCGAACGGCTATCTGCACATCGGGCACGCTAAGTCGATCTGTTTGAATTTCGGCATCGCGGCCGATTACGGCGGGTTGTGCAATCTGCGGTTCGACGACACGAATCCGACCAAGGAGGAAGAGGAATACGTCCAGTCGATCATGCAGGACGTGCGCTGGTTGGGATTCGACTGGGAGGACCGGCTGTTCTATGCTTCGGACTATTTCGAGCAGCTTTACCAATGGGCCGTGCAGATGATCAAGGATGGCAAGGCGTACGTCTGCGATCTGTCGGCCGACGAAGTCCGCGAGCATCGCGGCACGCTCACCGAACCCGGCAAGCACAGCCCATATCGCAATCGCAGCGTCCAGGAAAGCCTGGATCTGTTCGATCGGATGCGGAAGGGCGAATTCCCCGACGGCACGCGCACGCTGCGGGCCAAGGTCGACATGGCCTCGCCCAACGTCAACATGCGCGACCCGGTGATGTACCGCATCCTGCACGCCACACATCATCGTAGCGGCGACAAATGGTGCATCTATCCGACCTACGACTACACACACGGCCAATCGGATTCGCTGGAACGGATCACGCACTCGATCTGCACGCTGGAGTTCGAAAACCACCGGCCGTTGTACGACTGGTACATTCGCGAGCTGGGCATCTACGCACCGCAGCAAATCGAATTCGCGCGGCTGAACCTCACGTACACGGTGATGAGCAAGCGGCGGCTGTTGCTGCTGGTCGAAGAAGGGCACGTGCATGGCTGGGACGACCCGCGGATGCCCACCATCGCCGGCATGAGGCGCCGCGGCTACACACCCGCCGCGATCCGTAACTTCTGCGCCCGCATCGGCGTGACCAAATACAACAGCGTCACCGACGTGGCCCTGCTCCAGCACTGCGTGCGCGAGGACTTGAACAAGCACGCCCTGCGCGTGATGGCCGTACTGAACCCGCTGCGCGTGCTCATCGAAAACTATCCCGAAGGGCAAGTGGAAGAGTTGGACGCGGTGAACAATCCCGAAGACCCCAGCGCGGGCACTCGCAAAGTGCCCTTCTCGCGCGAGCTGTTCATCGAACGCGACGACTTCCGCGAAGAGACGTCCAAACAGTTCTACCGCCTAACCCCCGGCCGCGAAGTGCGGCTGCGCTATGCCTACTTCCTGAAATGCGAAAGCGTCATCAAGGACGAGAGCACCGGCGAAGTGACCGAGCTGCGCTGCACCTACGATCCCGCCACCCGCGGCGGCAGCGCTCCCGACGGCCGCAAAGTAAAATCCACAATCCACTGGGTCTCCGCCGCCCAATCGCTGCCCGCCGAAGTCCGCCTGTACGATCACCTGTTCACCAAGCCCGACCCCGACGACGCCCCCGCAGGCCAAGACTGGAAGAGCAACCTGAACCCCAACTCCCTGCTAACCCTGACCCTCTCCCGAGTCGAACCCACCCTAGCCACCGCCCAGAGCGGCACCCGCTACCAATTCGAACGCCAAGGCTATTTCTGCGTCGACCCCGACACCACCCCCACCCACCTAATCTTCAACCGCACCGTCACCCTGCGCGACGAACTGGCTAAGATCGAGAAGGGCAAAGGTGATAAACTTAAGGGATGACAGACGGCAGACGTTTTTGAGATCGGACGTAAACGGCAAGGAGTACCAGCGATGGCGACCGGAGTTCAACTTGACGCGATGCTCGTGCGAACGCCCAACGTCTGCGGCGGCCGTCTGCGAATCGACGGCACGCGCATCACGGTGCTGCAAATCGTCACTCTGTACAAGCGCGGCGAAAGCCCGGAGGACATCGCCCAGAATTTCCCGCAACTCGCATTGAGCCAAGTGTACACGGCCTTGGCGTACTACCATGCGAACCAAGCGGCAGTGGAGCAAGAACTGGCTAGCGAGTCGGCGGACTACGATCGTTTGAAGCAGCAACACGCGCCGCCAGCGAGTCAACCGTGAGCCAGATACGCCTGCTCGTGGACGAAGACGCACAGCATCGCGGCCTCGCGCCTGCTCTACGTGCCCGAGGCGTCGATGTCGTGACTGCGTTCGAGGCCGGATTGACCGGCGCGGCCGACGATGCCGTGTTGGCGTACGCAGCGCAGGGCGATCGCGCGGTGTACACATTAAACGCCGGAGACTATTGCCGGCTTCACAGCCAATACCTGCGGCAAGCCATTGAGCATTCCGGTATCATCGTCGTTCCCAGACAACGTTGCTCCGTGGGTGAGCAATTGCGCCGCCTCTTTCGACTGATCAACACAAAGTCGGCCGAAGAGATGAAGAACCAGTTGGAGTTTCTCTGAGCCCAACCCGGCACCCGCTACCAATTCGAATGCGAAGGCTCCTTCTGCGTCGACACCGACACCACCCCCGCCCACCTAATCTTCAACCGCACCGTCGCCCTGCGCGATGACCTGGCCAAATTCGAGAAGAGTAATGCGTCATAGCGCGGCACGAACCGGGCAGATCGCATTTCGCTTAGCCCTTTAATCTTGCCAAATTCGTTTATCAGCGAATGATCGCGGTGAGGCCATATGCCATCATTGCCGCTGGCTATGAATCTGGCGGTCGGCTAAAATCCAAGTTTGCACTGGCCTAACGACCGTTGTGATCTGAGACGATGTCCACATCTAACTCCACATGCCAGCTCTGTAGCGCACTGCAAGATGCTGCTCGCGCTGACGGTTCGGCCAGAATCGAAAACACTCCACTGCACGAGACCAAGAGCTTTGTCGTCCTGCCCTGCGTCGGTCCCCTGGTCGCTGGGCAAGTCATGGTTGTCAGCCGAAGGCACTGTCCAAGCCTAGCATCTCTCGGCTTGGATGCTGTGCTGGAATACCAATCGTTGGCTGCTGAACTTCCGAAAGAGCCGGAATCCCTACTCGAAGCAGAGCATGGCGCGACGGACACGGACTGTGCGGGTGCATGTGTCATGCACGCGCACGTCCACTGGCTTCCAGGGTTTGCTCAGTATGCCGACGTCTTTGATGGCGTACTACCGCAGTTTCACTTCGGTCCCGACCTTCAACTTCCGGCTCCATCCATTCCATACCTTTTCTTGCGTGGGGCTGGCGGATGTGTCCGAGTCTTTGACGGCGCGGGTTTGCCGTCGCAGATGTTGCGCCAGGCTATATGCTCGGCTCTCGGCCGAGATGATTGGGATTGGCGGGTGAAACCGCGCTACGATCTCATTCGAGAGACCATTGCTTACTGGAGGTGAAACACGTGTCTGGTGCGCTCGATCCCGACGCCATGCCGGCTTGGTTGGCATCTAGGCTCTCAACGCGGGAATCATCTGCTGACATCCTGGCAGGCGTTAACGATGACGACTGCACCGTCATCCGCTTCGGGGACGTGCTGCTGGTTGCCACAACGGACTACGTCAATTCGCGCCCGATCGCGATTGAGTTGGGCATCGGTAGTTTCCGAACGCTCGGCCGTATCCTCGTGGCATCGAGTCTTGCTGATCTTTGCGGTTCCGGCGCTGAGCCAAAGGCCTTTCTGACAGCCGTAATGATGACACGTGAAAACACGGAGAAAGATTTTCAGGACGTAATGGAGGGAGTGCGTGAGGAATCGAGACGCTGGGGCGTTCCTGTCGTAGGTGGCGACACAAAGCTGGGACCATCGATTGCACTCGCCGGTACGGCAATCGGGATCGCGCGATCAGAGCGCAACCTCTTCCTCAAGTACCGCGCACGACCTGGTGACCTTGTATGGTCGTCAGGATGTCTTGGCTCCTGTAGCGCAGCAGTTTGGGGGCTGGCCGAACAGTACGGCAGCGACTCTTGGAGAAATTGGGCTATCGACAAACTGACCGTACCAGAACTTCCACTGTCCAAATCGAAAGCCGTTTCCGATGCGGAACTCGGCCGTGGTGGCACCGACGTTAGCGACGGACTTGGAATGGATCTTGACCAGTTGTGCAATTGCAGCGATGTCGGTGTTATCATCAATGCCGACCAGATCCCGACCGCCGAGGAGACGCAGGTACTCGCGCGGGAACTTCACATTCCTCCTTGGGCCTTCGCGCTAGGTACGGGCGGCGAATTCCAATTCCTCGTCACGACAGATCCCAAGTCACGCGACCGGATGCACTCGATGGGTTTCCATTTGCTAGGTGAGGTGACCGCGCAGAGAGAGCGGCTACTTCGATTGATCGGTGGTAAAATCGTCGCGCTGCCGACTGCAGGACACCGCGACGTTCGGAACTTGACTTTTACGCAGGAGGTACAGTCACTTGTCCAGGCTGCCGCCAATGCCGCAAAATAGTACTGAACTTCAGCGCTCGTTGGAGGAGGCAAGACAGAAAATCGTTGACGTTTTCGTCGATCAGTGTGCCAACGGTGCGCAAACGGCGGTGTTCAACAACGGTAGTGTCGCGGCCTGCGGTCAGTTTATCGGCGGCAATGCTTTGCAGCTTCAACAGCGAGGTATTCATGGAACGGCCGCAGCCCTTCGTGTCCTCTCGCAAGCTACGCATCCTGCCCATGATGTCCGCGATGTCCGCGATCTTCTTCGACGGCTTGTGAATTACGTAAACGACCGAGACGATATCGAAGGTCAGGTACACGGTCGCGTGAATCACGAGGAACTGCAAATCGACGCGACAAACGTGATCAAGCAAAGCGAGCTTTTATACGCCTTGTCGCGTGTGCCCGGCACGATTCCCAACGTTGAAACGCTGAGACGCCGGCTGATCTGCCAATTGCAGGCCGGGCTTATTCAACAAAAGGGGTGGTCGTACTTCTTGGATCAAACGACCACCACGCCAAACCTTCTCCCGACAGCCTACGCAGTACTGGCGCTGTCATCCGTTGGTGAAGACGTCGCGCAACCGGTGGCATACCTTTTGGAAGAACTGCAGCGAGGCGGTTCGAGAAGGCAGGAGTACGTGGAGATCGGAGCGGACATCACGATCCGGGTTGCTTGTCTTTACGCATTGGCATTTTCGAGGAGTGATGAATCCCACGACTTACACATCGAGGCAGCGCTCCGCGAATTGTTCGCACCGATTTGGTCGGCCCTCGACCGACTGCTCAGGGACGAGAGCATCGAGCAGAATGTCGAGTACTGGCGGAACCAAAAAACGCTTTACGTGCGGGTGCCGTGGCAACTGTACCTGCTCGCACTCGCAGCTCGTCTGCGTTATTACCGAAGTTTTGCCACGTTCGCCGCTCAGACTAGGTTGCGGTCGATCATTTCGCAGATCAAGCAGGGAACGTTTCGGTATCCGCATTCAGGCGACATGGTCTCATCGCGCACAAATGGGGTCGCATACGATATACTGGGCCGTATTCACGGCGAATTGCGACGCGACAGATGGGTGAGCCCGGTTTACTGGGTTGACCGTCTGCGGGGATCGACGTGGCTGCGACGGATTTTGGGGCTAGGAGCAGTAGGCTTGATTGGCTATTCAATCTGGGAATGGGTGCGAAGTGGTCCTAACGCGGCAGATCTTGGCACCGAATTCGTGGGGCCAGCGATAATTGCTCTTTTGGCCCTTTGGAGCAAGAAGCGTTAGCTGATGATCGAATTTTCCGACATCCTGTATGGTTCAGTACGCCTTCCAGAGTGGATAGCCCCATTCCTAAAGCTGCCGGAATTTGTACGCCTCCGAGGCGTACGGCTTTCGAACGTTGACTCGTACCAGTTCAAGGATTTCAGTAGCCCGACCCGCTGGGAGCACTGCATTGCAGTCACGTGGTTGGCGCTTCGGTGTGCCGATCGGCGGAGTCTTTCGGAACGTGAGCGCGTCCATCTCGCGTTGGCTGCCCTCTTGCACGATGCTGCCACGCCGCCATTTGCTCACACTGCCGAGTATGTTCTCGAGGGATATGACCACGAAATTCAAAGCCAGCGTCTACTCAGTAGTCGTTCCGATAAGGACTTTTATCCTGACCTTCCGGTATTCGCATCACAACTGCCGCAGTTCCAGACCACTTGTCGTTCACTATCTGTGCAACTTGGACTGGACATCGATCCTGACGAAGTCGCTCGGATGGTCGTTGGCGATGGGGACCACGGCTTTCTGATCCACGGTAACATCGACCTCGACAACGCCGACAATGTGACGCGCGCGTGTCGGTATTTAGGACTCACCGTAGACCCGACGGTGCCACCTCGCGTGGCGGAATGGCTTGGGGAGCAGGAATTCGCGCCGACCGAATTGGACAATCAGGATGAGCCCGCGGTTCGTGAATGGCTACGGTACCGAGGAGAATTGTACACACGGTTTTACGAGTCGTCGGACGAGGAATTTGGGCGACAGGCTTTCCTGCAGCATTTAATGCGGCGCGCAATTCATGAAGGATTTCCGCGTCGGGCTCTGATCTGGAACACTGACGAGCGCCTATTGCTGGAGATGGAACAGATAGATCGTGATCCAGAGGATGTAAGCGGCGCCTCGCTACATGAGCTTGTGCAGCGTTACCGATTGCTCGAGTCGCCGCACAAGGTTGCCCACGTAGAAATCGAGTCGGATCAGACTCTCCGAATTCTTCGGCTACCACAGTGCGTCTCGTGGATCGAGCGAAAGCTGTCGACGCCAACATTCGAACCGTTTGTCATGGTTGCGAGTGCGCGGCATCGTCGACGAGAGCACACAAATTCACTCTTTCCACCGGCGCCCGGTGCGTTGATGTTATTTAAGCTTGGAGCGCCTCCAAAGCGGCAGCAACTTCCGCCTTGCTTACAAGGCGATCTCACCAACGGTTTTGACGGACACCTGCGTCCGCGAGATATCGCCGAGCGATTGAGCCGCCACGTTCATGAATGGGCGATTTCGCGTCCCTGGAGCCAACTTACAGCCGAGCGCACAGCCGATGTGGTCCGAAACCTCGAAAGCCTCGGCGACTTTAGCTTCCGCCTTTCGAAAAACGAGAGCATCCACCCCTATCCCGGCACATTTGTGCACGCGATACCAGCGGGCTTAATAATTTCGCTAGGTGTTCAGGGCGACCTCATCGTCGATCCGTTTGGCGGCACAGGCCAGACGGCGGTCGAGGCCATTAAATACGGCAGCCGGGTCGTTTCTGCGGATGTCAACTCCATCGCCTGTCTTGCGGCGCGAGCGAAATTGACGTTTTTGGATCGCAATGCACGGAAGCGAATCCGCGCTATTAGAGCAGACGACCTTTCACGGAATGAACTAGGAGATCTCCCCGAGTTTGAGCTCCGCGACAAATGGTTCCACAAGAAAACGTTTCTTGAACTGCGGCGCATAAGACAATTCATCGAAAGCCGCAGAGACATGGTCGCAAAACAGTTTCTGCTTGCGACGTACTCGGCAATGATTCCCTCATGTACAGGCCGCAGAGGCAAGGAGCACGGTTACTTTGCGGACAATACTCCCTTGGAAAAGGGCGTGTCCGCCCCGCCGTATCAGAACGCGATTGAATCGTTTTTGTACAGGGTCCACCGCAACCTGAGCAACATCGAGAATCTATATGCCATCCTAGAGCGCGAGGGGAAGAACCCCGAAGAGGAATTGGCACGAGCAAGCGTCGTGCGGACAGATCTACAACGGGCCGAAGTGTCGGATTACGGGGTCGAGCCGCATTCAGTCGCCGCTGTCATCACGTCGCCGCCATACTTATGCATGGCAGACTATGCACTCGGCCAACGGCTATCGTACTACATGACAATGCCAGAACAGCTTGAAATCGATTTCGCCGGCGAAATCGGGGCAAGACGTCAGCGGTTCAAGACGGAGTCGGCGCTCGAAGAGTACCGAATGGGTTTACGGAGTTTTGCCAAACTTGCAAGGAACATGCTGCGGCCTGGAGGATTCTTGGCGACGGTTCTCGGAACTCCCAAGGCCAAGGCTTTTGCTGATCTTGATTTAGTCACGGAGTTCGACTCGATATTATCGGATGGTGGTTTCAAGCTGGTGTGGAATACGTGGCGTCCAATCAACTGGCACAGAAACCACGGGTACGCCCGTCTTAAACGAGAGCGAGTGGCGGTGCATGTAGTGACGAAGGGCTAGCTAGCCGTGCTACTTTCGGCGGCGCGGAATCCACGGCTCGGAGCGCTACAGCACAATCCATCTTTGATAATGCCTCGCACGGGAACTGTGAATGCCGGGTATAGGACTGCGAGAGGCCAGGAATGAAAAGCTCGTCGCGCAGCGAACAAAGGTCGCTTTTTGATGCGAGTATCCGTACATTGATTGTGCTTGGCGACGGAATTTCGTGGTCTGGCGGGCTCCGTCGGTTGTTTCGTTGGCGTCTTGATTGGCACTTGCGGAATACTCTTCTTTGCGGTCTCTGAGCGATCGCACGATCAATCGGCTGGCGATCGTGGGGACGTGTTTGACGGTGGCGGAATCGGCGGAGTATCGGCCGGTGTGGGATGGGCAGGAGCCGGCGGAATTTAAGACGGACTTGGCGGCGCTGCGGACCAAGTATCAAAATGCCATGAGCGTGGCTTCGCAGGCCGGGTCGGCAATGACCGGCGCGGCTAACGCCAAAGCGAAGGCCGAAACCGCGCTGGAGAATGCGGCCATCAAGCTCACTCGGGCGCTGGCCTATCACTTCAAGAAGACGGGCGATCTTACTCGGCGGGTCAAGGTGAACAAGACGCCGGGCGCGATCAAAGGTTTGCGCGACCAGGATCTGGTCACCCAGGCCACCGAAATTCGCAACATCGCCAGCGCCACCAAGGACCAGCCCGGCGCATTCGGCTGCGGTGTGACGCCGGCGCGGATTGCCACGCTGGCCAGGGCGATAACGCCGACCAGCGCCAGTAGCTTCCGTCAGCGCAGGACGGGACATGGTTGTGAAAGGCGGCTATAATCGACTTGTCCTTCAAACAGCATTGCGGAGGCTCAAACGATGACTACCCAATTTACGGCCGTTTATGAACACGGCGTGCTGCGGCCGACAGTGCCGGTTTCTCTCGCAGAGGGGACGCAAGTCGAGGTGTTCATCATCTCGAAACCGGCTACGCCGGACCACCGTACGCCGGCAGAGATTTTGGCCGAGATCGCTGCGTTGCCGACTTCCGGTGGTGATCCGTTTTCGGGGCGCGATCACGACAAAGTGCTCTATGGCGAACAAGGTGCCCGATGATCTTCGTCGACACGGGGGCTTGGTTCGCCAGCGTTGTGCCTTGGGACGCCTACCACGCCGTCGCCTCCGCTTGGATTGGCACGAACCGTGAACCGCTCATTACGACAGATTTCATTCTGGATGAAACTCTGACTCTTCTTCGAGCACGAAACGAGTCGCCGCGCGCCGTCGCACTAGGCAATCAACTGTTTGACGGAATTTGGGCAAAACTCCATTTCGTCACCGAGGACGATATCCGAAACTCCTGGCAGATTTTCCAAAGCTATTCGGACAAGGACTGGAGCTTCACCGATTGCACGAGTAAGGTAGTCATCGAAAGACTCGGTTTGACAACCGCCTTCAGCTTCGATCACCACTTTCGGCAATTCGGGACGGTACGGGTTGTTCCCTGATCGCGCACAGGAATCGCGCTTGCTGGTCTCGCCAGAGTCCATTCCCAAGGCCAGTCTGGGGCAATCTCTGAGGAGGCGAAAATCATGAGTGTCGATGTGATCGTGGACGAAGTGAGACGCGTCCGTGAAGAGTTAGTAAAACGCCACGGCGGATTGGATGGCTGGATCAAACACTTGCAGGCGATGGACCGAGATCGCGCCACGAATGCGAAACCTAAGAGTTCCAAGAAGTCGGCCTCCACGGGAATGAAAGGTCGAACGCGGGCCGGAAAGGCCAAA
>JBGTKH010000611.1:0-7856 GCA_041744735.1 Pirellulaceae bacterium
TAACACGCCGCCTCTTCCGCGTTGCGGACGAGCAGGTAGCGGCCGTAGAGGCAGAGGTTGTTCCACGTTTTGCCGCTGATGGCCGGCGAGCGGCCTAATTCGTTGTGGGCGTCGGGAGTAGCTTCGACCATCGTTAACTCACCGGATTCGCTGATCACCAGCAGCACGTCGCTCGCGCGCAGGATTTGGCCGTGGCCGTAGCGGTCGCGTTTCCATTGACTGCGGCCGCTTTTCCACTCGACGCATTCCAGAATGCCGTCAGAGAGTCCGTAGGCGAAGTCGCCATGGATGGCGATGTTCGTAAACTTGGTCTTTAAGACGCGCGGGTTGACCCACACTTCGTCCGCGCGCCACTTCTCATCGCCACTTCGCGTAACGTGCAGCAGTTTGGCGCCGCCGCCGTAACCTTTCGACAACCACACGTGGTCGCCGGGCAGCGCGACGGCTTGCGAGGCGCTGGCGTTGGCGGTGCTGCTGCCCGGCCACGAACTCTGCCAGAGGATTTTTCCTGTTGCCGGATCGTGACTGCTGATCTCGTCTTCGTTCACGATCAGAATTTGACGCACGCCGTCGATCGTGGCCAGACTCGGCGAACTATAGCTCGCTTGTCGATCACCCGCCTGCCAAACTTTGTCGCCGGTGTTTTTGTCAAAGGCGACGAGCGAAACATGCGGGCCGCCTTTTGGTCCGCCGGCAGGAACGACGACTAGATCGTCGACAATCAATGGCGACGCCGCTCGGCCCCAAGCGATCGACGTGCCGTCGCTGCCTGGCGGTACGCCGTACATTGCCAGCAGATCTTTGCTGGGCCACAGTTCGTCGCCGGTCGCGCCGTCCAAACATCGCAGCACGCCCGTCGCGCCGAGGGCGTAAACTTTCCCTTCATGAATCGTCGGCGTGCTGCGCGGGCCGACTCCGCCCAGCACCGTGGCATGCCGGGCGTCGATCGCGTGCCACCACCGCAACTCGCCCGTGGCCACGTCGTAACATGTGACCAGTTCTTTTTCGCCGCGCTGCTCCAACGTCACCGCAAAACCGTTCACGGCCGCGAAGCCCGACCAGCCGGCACCGATCGGCTGACGCCACACAAGCTTCGGCGGATACGCTTGCCAGTCGCGCTGGAGCCGCACCTTATCCACAACCAAATCACGACCCGGACCTAAGAATTGTGGAAAGTCGTCCGGCGATGTCGTCAGCAGATCCACTGGCACGGTGCTGCGGCCGGGCAACTCGGCGGGAATCGCGACAGGCGCTCGCCGCCAATCGATCTGGGGCAACATTGTCCCCGAAAAATGCACTCGCAACGCTCCCCAAGACATTCCGATCGCGATTCCCAACACCGTCAGCACCGTGGCCGCGAAGGCAATCAGCGGCGTGAGGTAACGTATCAAGGCCGAGTAGCTACTGCAAAAAGTAAACCACACCGTCAGCGTCATCACGGCCAGAAAAGATAGGATCAGCGTGAACACGTGCACGGTCGCACGGTCGGCAAAGAAGCGCTGAAGCCGTGGTAAAAAGTTCTCCGGCGCTTGGTCGCCGAAACTCAGGTTCGCCCACATCAAAACCATCAGCAACCCAATCAGCCCCACGGCCACCTGCAAGGACCGCGGAGGAACGCGTCCCACGAGCCGCCGTCTCTTGGCAGTCCTGTCGGCCGAACGATTGGCTTGAGCGGCCGAGTCGTTCGGCGGCGGATCGGAAAGGGATGAGTCAACTGCCATGAGATCGTTACCTGAGTTTCGTTCTTGGGCCGGTCGCAGCCTTGTGAGACTGGCAACACATTTTTCGGCACTTCATGCTAACGGGTCGCGGCAAAGCCAACAAACCCGCCTCGCGCCCAGTCGGATGCGCAGGACCCCCACGTGCTTGACACGTGGGTGAAGGTGGGTGAAGGAGGCTGTCCGGCCAGCCGCGAGCTTATCCGTCCACTCTCCCGTTTCATCCGCACAACGCGGACGGAGACGGCCGCTAACGATGATACGAGAATCCCCACGACACACCCGGCGGGCGGCAATAGCGCGGGTGGTGATGGTGGCTGTGGTAATAATATGGAGGTGGGTAAGGCGGGCCGTAGTAGTGCTCTTCGATAATCACCGGCCGGCCGGGCGGCGGGCCGGTGATGACTTGCGGCGGCGGAGTTTGTTGCAAGGTTTTGATCACCGCATCACTGACCCCTTGGTTCTTGAGCCAGATCAAGTCTTGCGACTGCGGCGGCTGTGCGACGCCGTAGGCGCGAATGTGTGTGGAGATCACGTCGTCGCTCAGCCCGGCCTGCGACATGGCCACGACGTCGTTAAGCGAGACCGCGGCCGCCATGCGACGACCCATGCGCTGCTCCACGAGGGCTTGATTCCGGGCCACCTCGGCGTCGATTGTGTCGCCGATCGCGGCGCCGGCCAGTGTCCCGACTGCAGTTCCGATCAGCGCTCCGGCGCCGGCGTTGCCATTATGTTCGCCGATCAACGCACCCACTCCCGCGCCCGTCAATCCACCGACGAGCGCGCCGCGGTCCGCGTAGTACGGCGACCGGCAACCGGCGGCGACAACAGCCACAGAAGCAATCAACAACATACGTGCCTGAAGCGTCATGACAATTCCTCAGAGCCGATCACAGCAACCGCCGTGCGCCGGCGCGCACACGACAAGCGGTCGTCCGAAAGAACGGCGGCGAATAATCGCAACTTCAGCCGCAGGGGTCAAGATTGGATGGACGGAGATGGGAGCCAATGCTAGCGGCAACGATACGGTTGCCTGATCCCACGGACACTTGCCAGTCAACGCAGACCCCGCCCAGGTCACAGCCGGGCGAACTAAGCTGACCAATCCCCTTTTTTCCCGCGGTTGTCCCCTTACAATGAAAACCTGTCTTGCGTGGGACGGTGGGGGCGGTTATTGTCTGCAACCCTTTCGTGGCATCGAAGTGGTCGAATTGAATCCAAGTGAGACCGCGCGGCTGCCTTGGCATGCTCGTCTGTTGTTGGCCGCAGTGGGCGGCGGATTGGTGGCGCTACTGGTGACAGCGGCGCTGTTGGTGCCCAGCACGCGCGGTTACGGCACGCACCGGCAATTGGGGCTGCCCCCTTGTTCCTTTCAGGTGTTGTTCGGGATGCGGTGTCCCTCGTGCGGCATGACCACGTCGTGGGCTTACTTGGTTCGCGGGCACGTCGTGCAGTCGCTGGAGGCTAATTCGGGAGGAGCCCTGTTGGCCATCGCGGCCCTGGTGCTGGGACCGTGGTCGCTGGTGTCGGGAGTGCGAGGCCGCTGGTTGTGGCGGCCGCTGGACGAACGGCTGGCGATCGTGATCGTGGTTACGATTTTGGTCGTGACGCTGGTCGATTGGGGTGTTCGGCTGACGATGTAGCTGAATTCGCAAGAATTCAGCCGAGTAACGAGGCGGCTGAATTCTTGCGAATTCAGCTACGGGACAAGGAGGTCCCCATGCATGCTTTTCAATTTAGCGCGCGACGGGTGCTGGCGGCGATGCTGCTGGCGGCGCTGGTCCTTCCGGCCACAGGATGCGTGGGCATCGCGGCGCAGGTGCTGTACCTGATTCGTGGCAACAAAGTTGATGCCGAGTTCGATGGCTTGGCGGACAAGCGCGTGGCGGTCGTGTGCGTTTCCAGCACGTCGTCGTTTGGTCCCGGGGCCGAGTCGGTAATGGTGGCCCAGACGATAGGGAACATTCTGCGACAGAGGGTGAAAAGGATCGACGTCGTCCGCAACGACGAAGTGGCCGATTGGATCGACAACAACAACTGGGACCAGATCGACTTTCGCACGGTGGGCCGCGGCGTGAATGCGGACATGGTATTGGCCATCGAGTTGGATTCAGTGCGGCTGTCGGAAGGCGCGACGTTGTACAAGGGCCGAGCGAACATTTCCATCACGGTCTACGACCTAACCGAGGGCGGCAAGGTGGTGTATCGCAAGGAACCAATGGACTTCGCGTTTCCCGCGAACGGTGCGCGGCATTCGACGGAAGTCAGCGAGGCGAACTTCCGCCGCCAGTTCGTGCACGTGCTGTCCGAGCAAGTCGCGAAACGGTTCTATGCTTACGACGCGATCGAAGACGTGGCGATGGACTCGACGTTTATCCGCTGACCCGGATTATTCGTGAGCCCGTAGCTGCGTTCGCCAGAACGCGGATGTAACGAGTTGCAGCGCGCCCGCGTTCTGGCGAACGCAGCTACGACGCTTAGGTAGAATAAAACGCGGCCGGTGATCATCGAATCACCGGCCGCGTTTCTTTGTTTATGCAAGTTAAAGACTGCGACGTTACAGGTTCGGCAGAGCCCGCTTCGGCGCCGGCCGTTTCAGCATCTTCTTGGCGTCGTTGGCCGGCACATTGTTATTGCCACCGCCCATGCCCTCGCGCTGAGGCGTCAGGTCTGTAAATTCCTCTTGCCACTCCCAACCGAATTTGTTGTCAAGTTCGCGCTGAGCCAGCAAGGCCCAAGGCGTGCCGGGGTGTTCCGTAACGATACGTTCCAAGTACTCGCGGGCTTTGGCCGCCATCTTTTCCAACTGGCTGCCGACGCTGACTTCGTCCGACGGAGCCAAGACCCAGGTGTTGTTCTTCTCGTCCTTAAACTTCAAGCCGCGCTTGGCGGCGGCCAGCATCGCGTTGTAAGCTTCGGTCCGCGCCTTGACAGCCATGACTCGGCCCATCGCCAGATCGTAACCGGCTTGCCAACGCGGCGTAGTTTCTTTCGAGCGGTCTACCTCGCCGGCTTGCAACTCCAGATACAGCGATTCGACTTTCGGCTCGATCTTGGCAGCTTCCTTTTGAGCCTCGGACAAATCGTTGACGAACGAAGCCTCGTCGCGCTTCACGAACCGCGTGACCGGATCCTGCATGATCGGCACAATGGACATCATCGAGGCCTTGACCAGTGCCACGCGCGCCTTGTTGGCCGCCAACCGTCGCCCGTATTCATCGGCGGACACATAGTCCGGGCGATAGTTACGCATGATCTCCGGGTCGAAGAAGTGTTTGATATGAGCCGAGAACTCGGCCGTCTCGTTCCGCGAAACGGCTCGCGTGACATTGCGATTCGGATGCACGGCGAAGTAAATGCCGCCCGTTTCGTAAGCCAGCCGCGTTAAGGCAAATGGGCCGAAGCCCGAATCAATCGGATCATCGTCGTCGTCTTGTCCCGAAAAAGCGAGCTTGATGCGTTCGGGCAGGAACGATTCGGGACCCTGATTCACGCGGCCCCATTGCGGCGTCTGATCGTACTGCGGATCGGGATCGACCCACTTGACCATTGATTCCTCGCGGCCAAACGGCGCCGGGATACCAACCACATACACCGGCATTTCGTATTGCCGGCACAGCTTGATCGTTTTCTCCAGCCCCGTCAGGTCGTTGCCGCCCACGGATGCATCGTCTCCCTTTTCATCCGTGAACGTAACGAACATGACGTTACGCTCAGGCTTCCGTGTTTCGGGATCGGGCATGCGGAGGCCGCGAAAACTGTCAGCGGCCATGTAGATCGCGGAGAACACACGTTCGGTGCCGGTCAGGTCTTGTTCAATGCCGGTGACCGCGTCTTTGATCTCTGTGATATTGTCGGTCGGCTTCGGCGTACGCAACGTGACCTTGTCGCCGAACGCAACGACCGAAGTCAGCAGTGGCTTGTCACTGTGCTTGGCAAATGCCGGGTTGCCCGATGCTTCAATGACGCCAAGCTCATCGTAGATGCGACTGAAACGGTCGTTGATGGCCGTTCGCTGCCGTTCCATACTGGGCGACTGATCGAACAGCCACACAACCAGCGTCTTGCGTTCTTCCAGCGACAGAATGATCTCGTGTGTGATGCGGTCGATGGCACCTTCCGCACCTTCCGCACCTACGCCCACAGCACCAACAGTCGTGATGTTCTCGTTGCGCTGCAAACCAGTGGGCACGTCGTGCATGACGTCGATTCTGATTTGACTGACTTCGCTTTGCTCCATTTCAACTGGGTTGGGAACGACTGAAATATCCGAGACGGTCGGGGCCAACGCCAGCGCCATCTGAGTTCCACTAAGACTGTTTGCGCCAATGGCCTCGTTCTGTTGATCGTTGAAATAGAACTCTTCCGGCACCAGGCGTTCTTCCTCTTCTTCAAGCAAAGGTGTCCTGATCACGAGGGCGATCTGGTTTTTCGGAGCATGCACGGTGATGAACGCCAATACGAACATCAGCACGAGGTGAAACAGCATGCTGATGACAAACACCGGGGCGTCGCCGTCGAACGGTGTTTCTTCTTCGCCCGTTTTCTGTTGCCACCATTGCCGCAGTCCATCGATGACTTTCACTGTGTCGCTCCTGTTCGTACGTTGAACTCGTGCTTTGCCGGAAGTAAGCCGCGCAAGCAGAGTGCCTCTGTTCCTGGTTTGTATCGGTCACATTGTCTAACAAAAGCCGCCAATTTGCAACCTAGTCGAGTCGCTGGTAGTGGCACGTTGGTAGCCGGAGTCGTGAGACTTCGGAAGTGTCACCACTTCCGCTACCGCAAAATTGTACCACTATCGAGTCGCTTGGATTTTGCCCTTGTCCCTGATTCGTGTGGCGAGCCGGAAAGGATTCCCCGGACTCACCGATATAGCGAAATCGAAGCAAGCCTTTGGCATCATGCGGCTTACGGCGTGAAGGTGCGGTGGCTTCATACCTCACCTTACCTAATTAAACGGTGACCAGCGGGAAAAGTACTCGGCAGATCTGCGAAAGTCGTGATTTGATTGACGGGGCGTAACAGGGTTTCTACGATGGGTTATACGTGCCTCCATCATTTCCGAATCGTCAACATCCACTCATCGGGACACAAATCATGACCTTGACCCAATGGACCAGCCGCTGCTCGGCGTCTCGTCTCGCTTCCGCACTTCGGATCATAGCCGCCGCCGCGCTGGTCGCTCTCGTCATGTGGACGCCGCGGCCCGGTGCGGCACAACAAGAGGAAAAGCTGAAAATCCCGCCACCGGAAGATATTTCGCTAGAGACGAAGGACGACTTGTTGCTCAAGTGCACGTGGTATCCCGGCGGCTTTTTTGAAACGGCCGAAGGGGTCAAGGCCAAGGACGGCAAGCAAACCGTGCCCATCATCATGCTACACGGCTGGGAAGGACAGCGCAGCGAGTACGATGCGCTGGCCAGCTATCTGCAACGGCTGGGACACGCCTCCCTTGTCCCCGACCTCCGTGGTCACGGCGGCAGCACGCGCTTCAAATCGGTCGACGCCAAACCGATCGAACGCGATCGGATGCGAACCGAAGACTACGGCCGCATGGTCGCTTACGATATCGAAGCCGCCAAGAAATTCCTCGTGGACAAGAACAACACTGGGGAAGTGAATATCGAATTGCTGTGCGTGGTCGGCGCGGGGGACATGGGCTCGGTGTTGGCCGTGAATTGGGTGATTCAGGATTGGAGTTGGCCGCAACTTCCGTCGTTCAAGCAAGGTCAGGATGTGAAGGGGCTGGTGATGTTGTCGCCGGTTCGTTCCTTTAAAGGGACGACGTCGACTCAGGCGATCAACGCGGCCTATGGTCGCGGCCGGCCGCTGTTGCCGCTCTCGATCATGATTGTAGCCGGCGAGAACGACAGCTCGGCGCTGCGCGAGGCGAAGACGCTGCACTCCACGTTCAATCGTTTCTATCCCGACCCGCCGCCGAGCGAGGCCGCGCAGAAGCAGAGCCTGTTCTTGGTGTTACCCAAGACGCAACTTCAAGGCACGCAACTGCTCGATCCGAAGTTGCCCCGCGACGTGAACGCGAGCCTGCCCGTTGCGCAATTTATCAACCTGCGGCTGGTCGCCAAGCAGGCCGAGTATCCTTGGACACTGCGGCAGAATCCGTTGGGCGGTAATTGA
>JBGTKH010000612.1:0-8194 GCA_041744735.1 Pirellulaceae bacterium
TAATGTGTTACCCATATAGCTACAACGACTCTATCGCGGCAATTCTGAATTCTGTACGTCTGAGCCCAGTTCCAATTGCAACAGATGTGCGATCCGTTTATCGGCCAGAGTATCGGCGACAAACGCCACGCCGCTGAAGTCGTGCGAGCGGCTGTGTTGGCTGGGGACGGCGATAGTGATCGCGCCGGCGGCGACCGCGGCTCGGCAACCGTTTTCACTGTCCTCCAGCACCATGATCTGCGTTGGTGAGACGCCGAATCTCCGCGCAGCGGTTTGATAGATCTCGGGGTCCGGCTTCCCGTGGGTCACGTCTTCCGACGTCAGAATAAAATCGAATCGCGGCTCGAAGCCGAACACCGAAAGTACGCGAGTCGTGAAAGCGCGGCGACTGCTGGTGGCGATCGCCTTGGGGATCGAAACAGATTCCAGCGCGTCTAATAGCTCCCGCAGACCCGGCATCGGTGCCAGCCGGCTTGCGAGGATATCGGCGAAAATTTCGTCCGTCTCGGCTTGCAGAATCTGCACCGTCGCGTCGAGTGAATGCAAGTCGATCATGATTTGCAGCGCCACGCGACTGGGGCGGCCCATCATTTGATCGCGCAGCTCGGCCGTGAACTGCTTGCCGCGGCGGCGCAACAGTTCGCTGCCCACTTCGTTGTACAGATCTTCCGTGTTGAACATCAGCCCGTCGAGATCAAACACGACGGCGTGAGGGCGCGTGAGGTCGGGCATATTCTCCATCATAGCGAAGGCGGCTAGTGCTTTGTCAAAACTAAAAAGTGGGGCAAGCATCCTGCTTGCCAACTCGATTTCCACGAGTAAACGCAAGCTGGAAGCTTACGCCACGTAACCGGCCGACCCTAAAATTAAACTTTGACAAAGCACTAGACTAGTGCTTTGTCACGTTCCTTGAGCGTTCCTTGAGCAATTCGTTAGGGAGCGGCCGCTGGAGGCAGCGGCACTTGTGCTGGACCGGCCAGGTACGCAATCAAATCGCGCACTTGATCGCTGGACAGCTTTTGTAGCATTCCGTCCGGCATCATTGAGACGTGCGAGAGGACGCGGTTTTCGATCTCGGCGGCGGGCACGACCAGCTTTTCGTTGACGGTCTGAATCGTCACGGCGTTTTGGGTTTCGGCGATCACGAGCCCCGTGATGATTCGGCCGGCGCTGGTTTCGATGACTTGCATTTGATAATCCTTGGAAACGGCGGCGCTGGGGTCGATTAAGTTTTCGAGGATGTAATCGAGGTTCTTCCGCTGTGAGCCGGTAATGTCGGGACCGATGTTGCCGCCGGTGTCGAACAGGCGGTGGCAGTTGGCACAGTTCTTTTGAAAGATGTCGCGGCCGACGCTGCGGTCGGCGAGTTCAAACGACTCGGACGTGAGTTGCTTCTTGTAATCGGCGATCAACTTTGCTTTATCGGCCGCTGTCGCGCGCACTTCGCCCCATGCCGCGTTGACTCGCGCAGTCAGTTGCGCGTCGCCCAAACTTTGCAATTGCCGCGCGGTGTAGGCCGTTAAGTCCGAGCGTGGAATCCGCTGTAACTCGACCGCATCCATCAGCGCGCCGGCCCACGCGGCTCGCGACGCCAATGTTTGCAGCGCATCTTGACGAGCCGCGGCGTCGAACGAGGCATAATGGTCGAGAATCGTGTGGGGCGTCGCCGGGTCGTCGTACGCGGCCAAGCCGCGCAGCGCGGCGCTGCGTGCTGCCGGATCGCGGACGAGGGCCAGTAAGAGCGGCGGCAAGTCGTCGACACGTTTCGCGACCAGCGCTTGAAGTGCTCGATTGCGAGCGGCCGCCGACGCGGTCGAGTCCTCGGCCTGTTCGCGCAGCGATCGCAGCGCCACCGGATCATCGAACACCAGGGCCACTTGTAGAGCCTGCTCGCGGACGGATGCGCTGGATGTCGTGTTCAGCTTCGCATAAGCCTGTGGCCAGGCTTGCGGCATGCTTACGCTGCGTCGTCCTTCGAGTCCTTGCAGCACACCGGCGAGTACGTCCTGATGAACGTGTTCGTCATCTGTTGCGATGAGCAGCAGCATAAGACCATTCAAACCCTCCGTCGCTTCGGCAATCGAAGCCACGCGGCGGGCGACGTGGCGGCGGACCAGCGGAATCTTCGCGGTGGCCGCCAGAGTGATGAATCGGTTCATGTCGTCGTGAACCAGCGGCTCGACGGCGTACCATGTCATCCGCGGCAAGTTCGCATCGCCGGCATCTTCGGCGCGGGCCAACAGGGCCTCGGCAATCGGCCAGCACTGATCGGGCCGCAGCCTTTGCAATGCGCAGGCAATATGCAGCCTGACGAAAGGCGAGTCACCGGTCGCGGCCAACTCGCGAAATTGCCGCAGTGCATCCGCGGGCGGGTCGCGGTCTTCGCACAGCAGCCGCACCGACCACGCGCGAACGTACTCGCTCTCGTGGCTCAGTTGACTCATCAAGAACTCGTCGTCCAACCCGCCGGTGACGTGCAGCGCCCAGAGCGCTCGCAACTTGCGAGCCACGTCGGTCTGCTCGACAAACATCGCATGCAATTGACGGCGAACTTCCATCATTTCGCGCCCTTGTGCCGCGTGCTCTTGCAACAGCCGCCGCGCATGGCGCACGTACCAATCGTTCTTGTGAAGTTGCAATTCGACCAACTCGCGATCGCTAAGTGCGGCCACATCGGCCAACGGTGCCGCCGGTTCTCCATACGCGATCTTGAAGATCCGGCCGGTGTGACGCCGTGTGTTCTTCACGCTGTGGCATTCGCCCGTGTCGGACCAATCGCTGGCATACACCGCGCCATCGGGGCCGTATTGCAACGTGACGCCCATGTACCACGGGTCCTTGGAAAACATCACGTCGGGCCCGTGCGACGCGGTGTAACCCGAACCCGCACGCCGCAGGATGTCGTTGTTGATCCGCTTCCCATGAATGTTGTTCATGAAGACCGTGTTGCGATATCGATCGGGCCAGTTGTCGCCCAGGTACACCATCGTGCCGCAGTGTGCATGCCCGCCGCCAGCGTCGTGTTCCGCGGCTGAACCCAGTCCGTCGCGCACGTTGTGCTGGCCGACAAAGTGCAAGTGGTCGGCGATCGAGTCGATCCGCTCGTAGGCGTATTGGCTCGACGGCCGGTTTCGCCACGGTTCGTAATGAGCACCCTGGATCACGTGGAACAGATGCGGATCCACACAGTTGCACACAAACGCTTCGCCGTAATCATCCCAATCGATGCCCCAGGGGTTGGTCGTGCCGTCGGCGAACGGTTCCCAGACGTGCCGCACGGGGTGATACCGATACACTCCGCCGTCAAATGTCACTCGCTGATCGTCCGGCGTGCCGGGTTTGCCGATCTGCGACCAGTTGGTGCGGCCGTGCGTTCCGTACAGCCAGCCGTCCGGCCCCCACGCAAAGGCGTTGGCCAGATTGTGCGAGTTGGCGTGATTGCCGAAACCGTCGAGCAGCACTTGCGGCGCGCCGTCCGGCCGGTCGTCGCCGTCGCGATCCGGGATGAAGTAGAAGTACGGTGGCGACATGACCCACGCGCCGCCGAAGCCGACTTCGATGCCGGTGACGTAGTTCAGCTTGTCGTAGAACACGGTCCGCTTGTCGAAGCGGCCGTCGTTGGCCACGTCCTCGAAAATCACGATGCGGTCACCGGGCCGCGTGCCGTGATTCGGATAGTTGTAAGCTTCGGCGACCCACAGGCGTCCGCGGTCGTCGATGCAAAAACCGATCGGCTGACGAACATCCGGCTCGCCGGCGAACAGCGTGACGTGAAATCCCTTCGGCACGACCATCGTGCGCGCCGCTTCGTCGGGCGGCAGCGGCGCGTCGGCCTCCGCATCCTCGGCGGATGATAGCCGCAGCGAACAGCCAAGCAGCAGGCAACTGAGCAAGACAACCATCACGCGATACATGCCATATTCACCTTTCACTTGCCATTATCTTCCAGCACTGCTCCGTGGCCGTCCTGAATCCGTGGGGTGAATGTGCGTTTCCCCACGGATTCAGGACGGTCACGGATAGAATCAAAGCAAAAGCTGTTGAGAGCTAAAATAACTGTTGAGGCCAACGAGATCGTAACTACACTGGCTGAGCAAAGCAATTGCTTGCGGATTGACCGTGCCAGCTCGACGGTGGATACTGAGGTCAGACTGCTTCACGTCAATTGCTGAATGAGAGGACTTGATATGCTTCGCTCAATGACGATCGCGACCGTGCTTGTGGCTTTCTTACTGCCCGCGTTTTATTCGCTACCGCTTTTCGCCGCATCAACAGATCGCCCCAACATCGTGCTGATCATGGCCGACGACATGGGCTACGAGTGCATCGGGGCCAACGGCAGCACGTCGTACAAGACGCCGCATCTGGATCGGCTGGCGGCGGCGGGAGTGCGATTCGAGCATTGTCACGTGCAGCCACTGTGCACGCCCACGCGAGTGCAGCTTATGACCGGCCTGTACAACCAGCGCAATTACATCCGCTTCGGGCTGTTGGACCCGGAGGCGGTCACATTCGCGCACGCGTTCAAGCAGGCCGGCTACGCGACGTGCGTGGTGGGCAAGTGGCAGCTTGAGGGCGGTCTCGACGGGCCGCGGCATTTCGGGTTCGACGAGTATTGTCTGTGGCAGTTGAATCGCCGCCCCAGCCGCTATGCGAACCCCGGCCTGGAGATCAACGGCAAGCAAGTCGATTACAGCAATGGCCAGTACGGGCCGGACCTGGTGAGCGATTACTTGTGCGACTTCATCGACCGCAACAAGGACAAACCGTTTCTGGCTTACTATCCGATGATCCTGACCCATTCGCCTTACGAACCGACGCCGGACAGCAAAGAATGGGACGCCAGCGTGAAGGGCGTGCGCAGCGAGGCCGGCAACAAAAAGTTCTTCGCCGACATGGTCCAGCATTGCGATAAGATCGTCGGCAAGATTGTGGCAAAGCTGGACGAGGCCGGCGTGCGCGAGCGAACGCTGTTCATCTTCATCGGCGACAACGGCACGGGCCAAGGAGTTGTGTCGATGATGGGCGACCGCGAGGTGCATGGCGGCAAAGGCAAAACGATCGACACGGGCACACACGTGCCGATGATCGTGAACTGGCCGAGCAAAATTCCGCCGGGGCGAGTCTGCGGCGATCTGGTCGATTCCACCGATTTCTTCCCCACAATGCTGGCCGCCGCGGGCATCAGCGTGCCGAAAGAACCGGCGCTCGATGGCCGCAGTTTCCTGCCGCAACTGTTGGGTCAGCCGGGCGATCCGCGCTCATGGATCTATTGCTGGTACAATCGCGACGGCGGGACGAAGGGAGCGGAGCTGGCGCGGAATCAGCGCTTTAAACTGTACAGCGACGGCCGGCTGTTCGACGTCGCCGCCGATCCGCTGGAAAACAACCCGTTGGCCGATGCGACACTAAGTGACGAAGCACAACAGGCCCGCACACAATTGCAATCGGCTCTCGATCAATACAAAGGAACGCGCCGGCCGGTGGCAGGGAAAACTCCCGACAGTAAGAAGGCCAAAGGTAAGAAGTCGAGAGCATGATCAATACCAACCGCCTGCTCTCACCAAACTGATCTCGTAAAAGTTCGAGCGGATTTTCAGTGGCTGACTTTTCTAACGACAACCAGCGATTCGGCGACACACCGCCATATTCCCCCGATGCGGGTTTTCAAGACTTGTCGACCCAACAGGCCGACCATCGTCGGCGTTTGGCGGAATTCTATCAAGCGCTGTTTCATCTGACGCCGCGCGTGTTTGTTACGCCCGCGATCGTCGTCGTCAACGTCGTGATCTTTCTCGCGATGGTGGCTTGGGGAGCGAACTTTTTCTGGCCTGACGGCGAAAGCATGATTGCGTGGGGCGCGAACTTCGGTCCCAAGACAGCCAATGGCCAATGGTGGCGATTGCTGACGTGTATGTTTCTGCATTTCGGCGTCGTTCACTTGGCGTTCAACATGTGGGTGTTGTGGGACGCGGGGCAGTTGGTCGAGCGGCTGGTGGGCAACGTGGGCTTCCTGCTGATGTATCTGATCGCTGGACTCGCCGGGAGCCTGGCCAGCGTGTATTGGAATCCGCACGTGATCAGCGCCGGCGCGTCCGGCGCGGTGTTCGGCGTGTTTGGGGCACTGCTCGGTTTTCTGTTGTGGCGTCGAGATTCGATTCCGCTCGAGACATTCAAGGGTCTTCGCAACAGCGCCCTGACTTTTCTGGTCTTCAATCTGATCCTCGGGATGCAGGTCAAGGGCATCGACTTGGCTGCCCACGTCGGCGGGTTGGTGGCCGGGTTTGTGTGTGGAACGGCGATGAGTCAGCGGATAAGTTTGGCGGAAATTGACGAGGCCGCGGCCGGTCGCTGGGTCCGCAATACGCTGGTCGCGGCCGGCGGCGCCGGGCTGATCGCGCTCGCCATTTGGCTGATGCCCGCGGGGCCCATCGACATTATGGCCGAGCAAGACCGAATGCAGGCGGTGCAGAAGCAAGCGTCCAACGTGTATCATGAAGCGGCTGAGCGGCATCGAAACGGCGACCTCAGCGATGTCGAACTAGCCGAGATCGTCGAGCGACAGGTGTTGCCGCCGTGGCGTGAGGCCCGCGAAAGTCTGCGCCGCGTAGAGCACGAGCGCAGCGTTGATCCCGAGCGCGTCGCGCGTTTGGTCGAATCGATGAGACTGCGCGAGGAAAGTTGGCAATCGCTGATCGACGGCCTGCGCGATCAAGATGAATCGAAGTTCAAGACACATCGCGAAAAATGGGAAGCGGCCGACGCGTTACTCCAAACGCTCGATGCAAATGATCGCCGCCAATGACAAGCACGATAGTTAAATCGGAGAAACAGCGATGAGGCAGGATTTCGTTGCAACCGGCGCCGTGCTAATCGCGCTGCTGTTGGCATTGAGCGTAGCTAGGGGACAACCGCAAGACTCGGCACAGCAGGTCCAACGCGGCGTTCCAGTCCCCGATCCGTACTTAGTAATCATTCGCGATCCGGCCGTTCATCGGGACCTTCAACTCAGCCCGACTCAAATACAAGCCATTGCGCAAATCACGGATGCGCTGGATGAAGGCTTGTGGGTGCTCCGCGATGTTCCGCCCGAGCTGAGCAGCGACAGACTAGCCGCGCTGATTGCCAAAGCAGAGCCGCCGGTGAAGGGAATCTTGGATGCGAGTCAACAAAAGCGGCTCGCCGAGATTCGACTGCGCATGCAAGGCATCGCCGGATTTCGACGACCCGACGTGGCTGCTGCATTGAAACTCACTGCCGATCAGCGCATGCAGATTCAAACCATTGCCGACGAAACTCAGGCCGCTCTGCGAGAATTGCAAAAGCAGGCCAACAGCGGCAAGTCGCTGGAGACACTGTCACCAGAAGCGACGAAGTTACGCACCGACGAACATACTAAGACGCTGGCCGCGATCACTCGGCCGCAGCAAACCCAATATGCGGCGATGCTGGGACGCGAATTTGACGTCAAACAGATTGGCCGCCCGCCGATTAAAGCCCCGGAGTTGCGCGGCGTGAATGATTGGGTCAACTCGCAGCCGCTCACTCTAGCCGGCCAGCGCGGCCGAGTCGTCGTGGTGAATTATCTCACCTACGGGTGAATCAACTGCATTCGCAATTACCCTTGGTACAAGGGTTGGCACGCGGACTATGCAGACAAGGGACTGACGGTGCTCGGAATTCACACGCCCGAATCGGCCCACGAGCGGAATGTGGATAACATTCGCAACAAAATGAAAGAGAACGGGATTGAGTATCCCATCGCCGTCGACAACGACATGGCCAACTGGAACGCCTGGGCCAATAACATGTGGCCCAGCACCTACTTGATCGACAAGAAGGGCTACGTGCGCTATTGGTGGTACGGCGAGTTAAATTGGAACGGCACCGAGGGCGAAAAGCTGTTCCGCGAAAAACTCGAACAACTTTTGGCAGAGAGCCCGTAATTCGCCAATTTTAGGCAAGTCCCGGATAAAGACGTACCAATCAGCGTAGCCGAACTCGCCAGAGTTTGGCCGATCCTCCAAAGTCTGGCGACTTCGGCTACGGGTACATTAATAAGCCGGACTTGCCTTACTGCGGCCGCGGCGAATGCCCGGCGGCAACGAACTCGGGTCAGTCGTTCAAAATTCAAAACTGCTGGGACGCAAGATTCGCCAAAGGCACAGCGACTTTCCCAGCAGTTTTGAATTTT
>JBGTKH010000613.1:0-7453 GCA_041744735.1 Pirellulaceae bacterium
GGTGAATCTCGACTCGCAGCAATTTTGAATTTTGAACGACTGACCCTTGCCCGCCACCGTCCCAAGAGACCCCTAACCCGCACTCAACGCCATTACCGGAGTCGCTCGCATGACAAAGCAACCCACTTCTTCAGACACACAACTAGGCAGCACCAAACTCGGACGGCGCGAGCTGCTGGCTTACACCGCCGCGTTCGGCACGTCGTTCTTGGCGGCGCAGGGATTAGTGAGCGGCGGCGAAGACGAGGGCAAAGCGAAACCGAAACCGCGCGGCGGCAACCCTGCGCATCGCCGCTATGACATGAAGAAGTCGATCAACCTGTGGGCCTTTCCGTACCCGGACAAGTGGACGCTGAAGGAGTCACTGCAACTGGCCAAGGACGCGGGCTTCGACGGCGTCGAGATCAACTTTGCGCTGCAAGGCGAATTCTCGGCCGAATCGTCTGAAGCGGAAATCAAAGAGATCGGCCGTTTGGCGAACGACATCGGGATCGCGATCAGCGGCGTCTGCTCGTTCCTGTTCTGGCCCTACTCGATGTCCAGCAACGACCCGGCCCGCCGCAACCAAGGCATCGAACTGGCCGGCAAGATGATCCAAGCCGCGCGGCTCCTGGGCACCGACAATCTGCTGGTCGTCCCCGGCGCCGTGTACGCCCCGTGGGTACCCGACTTCGACCCGGTGCCCAACGACGTCTGCGACCGCCGGGCTCGCGAGGCCGTGCGGACTCTGCTGCCACAAGCGGAAAAAGCCGGCGTGTCGATCAACATCGAAAACATCTTTGCCAACGGCTTCCTGTTCAGCCCGCAGGAGATGGTCGAATTCGTGGACAGTTTCACGAGCCCGCACGTGCAGATCCACTTCGACACGGGCAACATCATGCACTACCAGTTCCCCGAACACTGGGTGCCGATGCTGGGCAAGCGGATCAAAAACATTCACTTCAAGGAGTGGGACAAGCGCACGCAGGAATTCAACCTGCACACCTTCCGCACGCTGCTGGACGGCACCACTAACTGGCCCGCCGTGATCGAAGAGTTGGACAAAATCGGCTACCACGGCTACTTGACCTTCGAGTACTTCCACCCCTTCAACCACTACCCCGAAGCGTTGATCTACCAAACCTCCGACGCGCTGGACCGGATGCTGGGGAGAAAAGTTTAGTCGCGAGAGCGCTGTCGGCAACAGATCCACGCCGGAGATCATGTGCCGCTCGTCCACGGCGCCAGGCTTAGTCACTCCGGACCAGCGCACCATCCACGGCGTGCGCGTGCCGTGGAAGTAGTTGTAAGGCGTCGAGTGAGACACCTTGCCGCGGATGTCGGTGAAATAGCGGGCTTTCTGCCACATCTCGCTGTTGCCGAGGCGGTTGTGCGGGTAAGATAAATGTAGTCTGTTGACGCATCGGAGCCGAACGCACGAGCACGACGAATTCCGATTACCTGCAAGTAGATGCTATACGTTGGTTTGACCAGAGACGAGCGGTTCGAGAACATTTCCTTCGCGAGGACGTGCCATGATCGTTGACCAGAAAACCGATCTGCCGGAACTGACGGACGAAGAGAGGGCAGGTCAGATCAGGGTCTTGCTCGAAGCTGACCCGCCGCCGATGATCCAAAGGTCGATCGACGCGTTTCGAAACGACCTGCCCGAGTTGCTCAAGTCGCATGAGGGGAAGTGGGTTGCGTATCATGGCGACCGGCAGATCGGTTTCGGGCGGACGCAGACTGGGCTCTACCAGGAATGTTTCCGCCGCGGCCTGACGCGCGACGACATTATGGTAGCGTTTGTCGAGCCAGGCGCGTTCGATCCCGACGAGGAATTTGAAGTGACATCGGACGTCTGAGAAAGGATGCTCACTTGTGCCGACCATCGTATGCGACCTGCCCTTCTACGATCGCAGCACGTCGGTGCAAGTGCGGCGGCACTCCTTCCAAGTAAAGCGCGAGCAAATCATCGTCTGGGTCAGCCTGACGGAGATGGGCCTGCCTCAACTCCACTCGCAAGTGCCACGATTTCCTGCAATTCTCGACATTGGCTGCAACCACAACTTCGTAATCCATGAGCGTCATCTTGTCGAATGGGTGGGAATTCACGCGCAATACCTGCGCCCGCTCGGCAAGACTCGCGTATCGGGCCGCGCGGTCTCGCAACTGGCGGCGAACGTATGGCTTCACCCAAACCAGCCGAAACATCGCGACGAGTTTTCATCAAAGGCGGCGTTTCTTTTGGAATTGCCAAGTGGCATCGCCGTTGTACCATCGGTGACGGGTGAGCCGATTTACCCTCGCCTTCCGCTGCTGGGGCTGCGAGCCTTTCGCCAGGCCGGTTTGCAAATTGCGATTGACTGCCAGCGATGCCGAGTAAGCGTTCGCACGCCCCGCAAGTTTTGGTTCTTCGGTTGAACTCTATGCAGTGGTCGTTGACGTTACCCGCCTAATGGACCAAATTGCTGGAGTCCCAACTTGATGTTAACCGTGCCCGATTGTTGGGGGCGAGTATCGCTTGTATTCCAATCACTGCTGCGGAGATTTCCCGTGAGTGCGACGCATCGAATTCGCGGCGTGTTCGCAGGCATGGTCCTGCTGTCGATATTGATTGTCGGGTTGTCCTGCAAGGCGCAGTCTTCGGTTCAGACGCAGATGGTCGCTATGAGCGATGGCGTCAAGCTCGCGACCGACGTCTATTCGCCGAAGAAGGGAAAGCCTCCTTTTCCGACCATGCTGATCCGCACGCCTTACAACAAGAACGGCAATCAGCGGACCGCCGACAATGTCGCTCGATTCGGCTACGTGCTCGTCGTGCAAGACATGCGCGGCCGCTTCGCTTCCGAAGGCCATCACGCGATTATCTTTGGGAACGATGGGATCGGCGGAGAGCATCAGGACGGGCACGATACCATCGAGTGGATCGCCAAGCAGAAATGGTCCAATGGCCAAGTCGTTACGTATGGGCAGTCGGCTCTGGGGATTGCTCAGAACATGGCCGCCCCCGGCGCTCCTGCGGCCTTGAAGGGGCAGGTCGTCAGCGTCGCGTTTTCGGACTACTACCATCAGGCAGCGTATCAGGGTGGCGTGTGGCGCAAAGAGTTGCTCGAGGGGTGGCTCAAGCAAACGAAGATGGATGACGTCAACCTGCCCACGTTTCTGGAACATACCACCTACGACGACTTCTGGAAAAAGTTAAGTGCGGAGGCCCACGCGGACCAAGTCGATGCGCCGGGCGTGTTCACCGGCGGTTGGTACGACATCTTCATCCAGGGCACGATCAATTCGTTCGTCGAGATCAATAGTCGCGGCGGACCGAACGCCCGCGGCAAATGCTTTCTGCTGATCGCCCCGACGGCGCACGGCAATTTCGGCGAGCCGGTCGTTTATCCCGATGTGGACAAAGCGCCGGTCAACCTCGCGGCGCCGATGAACATCATCGAGCGCTGGCTCGGTAAACCAAGTAAGGAAGTGGAAGCTCTCCAGCCGGTGCATTACTACGTCATGGGCGATTGCGACGCGCCGGATGCGCCCGGCAACTTCTGGCGGTCAGCCGATACCTGGCCGCCCCCCGCGAAACCGACGCCGTTTTATCTGCACGCCGATCAATCCTTGCGGGCCGACCCTCCGCACGGCGGCGATAAGCTGACTTACCGGTACGATCCCGAGAACCCCGTGCCGACGCGCGGCGGCCAAAATTTGCTGATCGCCAAGGGCCCGATGGACCAACGGCCGGTCGAATCGCGGCCCGACGTACTGCTCTTCACCTCGGAGCCGCTGACCGAGCCGCAGGAGGTCACCGGGCGGATTGTGGCCCATTTGTTCGTCTCGTCCGACTGTCCCGATACGGATTTTACCGTCAAGCTCAGCGACGTCTATCCCGATGGCAAATCACTGTTGGTGACCGACGGCATCCGCCGCGCATCGCTCCGCAACAGCTACGAAAAGCACGAGCCGCTGGTGGCGGGCGAAGTGTACGAGTTGGAAGTGGATCTGTGGAGCACGTCGCTTGTTTTCGACAAGGGCCACCAAATTCGCGTTGCCGTCTCCTCGTCGAATTCCCCGCGTTTCGAGCCCAACGCGAACACGGGCGACCCGCACCCGATTGCCGGCCAGACCCGCGTTGCCACCAACAGGCTGTACATCTCGGACGCGCACCCCTCGCGAATCGTGCTGCCGATCTACACGGACACGGGCATCATCCGGCCCAAAGAAACGGCGCCGGATTGACCGTCACTTCATGGCTTCATTTGAAACCCTATCGTTTCCGCGCAGCGTCGTTGGCGCGTTCGTATTCCTCGATCATGGCACTCGGTTCGCGCGTAAGGCAAGTCCGGCTTATTAATCTACCCGTAGCCGAAGTCGCCAGACTTTGGAGGATCGGCCAAACTCTGGCGAGTTCGGCTACGCTGATTGGTACGTCCTTATCCGGGACTTGCCTAAAATGCACGCCGCCACCGGAATCGGCCAGCCGGTTGATCGACTGCCGCAGCTTGCTTACCGGGCTCACAAGTTGACCTGCCTTGATGTCCGTGCATGGCGACGATCTCAGATCGGGTTGTAGTCCAAGTCTTCAGGGCTTCGCGGAAGCGGTCTTCGCCGCTTGTTCCGCAACGAACAGCCGGGTCCATTCGCCCTCACTCACGTTGTAATAAACCCGGCGTCCGTCCGCGCTGAAAGTGGGATGCGGGTGCGAGCGGCGCCAGGATTTCGCACCGCCCGTGTTGTTGAACTGAGCCACGACCACAAAACGGTCCGCCTTGGTGTCCCCGACGATAATCGCCCAGTCGCCGGGCTTTCCGAAATCTCGCCTGGAAACGTCCGCATCGGTTACAAAGACATGTCCATCGGGACTCATTGACGGGTGATCGGACGGCGAGGAGCGTGCGAAGCGTGTGGACTGGCCTGTTTCCACGTCGCTAAGCACGTTGCCTTTCTCAAAAATCGCCTTTGAATCCGCGGACCACGACGGGTGCCCCCATTGCTGGATCAAACGGATGAAGCGATTGTTTGCCAGGTCATAGACAACCTTGCCGTCGCGAAAACTCGCCTGTTTCGACCGGAACTCACTTCCGCCGCTTGGCCGCGACAGCTTGAAGAACACCCTTTCCCCGTTGGGACTGAGCACGGGGAAGAAGATGGAAATTTCCTTCGTGCCGAACTTCTGTTGCACCCAGTCGCCATATTCTTGAACCACTTGCTCCACGGTCACCGGCTTGCGAATCTCGCGGGTTTCCACATGGATCAGTTCCAGATCTCTGTGTGGTCCCGGATTCCAATGACAACCGTAGACCGGAATCCAGGGCTGTTGGGAGGAACCGAATCCCACTTGGCGATCTTCCGCCAGCACGGTCTGTTTGAGTGTGGCGACATCCACGGCGACCACCCGCCAACGTCCGTCGCGGCAGTCATGATAAACGATGGTCTTGCCGCCGCCCGCCCATTGCTGGCACGCCGCACGGTGAGCATCCTCGGTCACGATGTCCGAAGCGACGATCGTCTCTTTCCCCGAAGAACGTTCCAGGATCCGGATATCACCCGCTTCACCTTCGGGCGCGGCCGAGGTGTAATAGAGAACGAACTTGCCATCCGGAGTCTCGGGACAAGCATTGAAATAAGCATGGATCGAGTGTCGCTCCGACTGCGGCGCGACTGGATGTACCCGCACGCCCGTGTTCCAACGCGCAAAGGGATCGTCTGCAACGGCGGCGCCAGAGCCGAGGAGCCAGACATGGAAAGCGGCGATCGCTAACAGTTTCAACGTGCAATTCATGGTTGCTCTCCTTGGTCATGCAGTTGCCGAATGCTCGATTCTATCACCAAACCTGTGTAGAATCACGCCAACGAACCGAGCCGTCAGGGCGATTCACCTTTTCAAATTGGGTCTTGCGGTTCGACGATGGCCAATCGTTGACGCCGCTGGCGGTCGTCATGCATGCCGTCTGTCATCCGTGTTTCTTCACGTGGGGAGACAAAGGTGCGCGGACGGCGCAGGGCGGCCCGCATGTCCGCTCGATCATCGAAAGCCGCGACGACGGCGCCACCGGTCTGTGGATCCGGTCGCCCACTTCGCAAGCGGCTCGTCGCATCTGCATTGGGCAATCGCTGCGCAATTCGCGGGCAGTGTTTCACGGTCGCAGCGGACGGAAGATTTTTCGCTGTTGAATACTTTTCGGAAATACCAGCGAACCTTCAAGCGCCAAGGTCTCGCGGCGCATCCCCTCGCTGACATTGAGGCACAACATTTGCGGCACGCGTTTTACCGCGCGCGTAGAGCGTGGCGGCACTGCGGCGAATGAGCCAACGGGTGGCACGACCTCGAATTTGCAACCGGTCAACGATGAACATGCGACTGTCAGAAACGCCGGTTCCCGTTGCAGACCTCACGCGGTCTCAGATCGCCGCGCTGTCGCGCCACGAAATGTTGATGATCGTTCGCCAGTATTCACTCGACACGTCCCAGCTCGTAGGCATCGAACACGACCATCGCCGCTATCTCGATCATGACCAACTAGAACGGCTCGTCCAACTCGTCCAACGGCTGTGCATCAACGCCCGCCAAATCCGTCACGTCACTTGAAAGCGTTCGAGCTTTGCCCGATCCACGTCCACACCTAACCCTGGCGATTGCGGCACGGTGAGCATGCCGTCGAGGATTTCCAGCGGGTGGGCGAGCAGGTCGTCTTGCAGATGGTAATAGTCGGATTGATTGCCGCTGGCCAGGGCCGGAGTTGCGGCGGCTAGGTGCAACATGGCGGCGGCCGATATGCCCAGCGATCCTTCGGCGGACAGCGATACGGACAGTCCGCCTGCTTCGGCGACGGTGGCACACTTACGAGCCGCGGTTAAACCGCCCACGCGATAGATGTCTACGACGACGTGCGCCGCTGCGCCGCTGCGCACGACAGACATTACGTCGCGCGGCGAGTGAACCGCGGCCGACAGACCCAGCGGGATGTTTGTCTGACGGCCCAGTGACGCGACCGCTTCCAGCCCGCCGTCGGCCAGCGGGTCGAGCAGCAGAGAAAGTCGATCGTCGCCAATGCGAGTGCATAGTTCGCGCGCCGCCGGCGACTGAAACAATCCGGCTCCGTCAAGCTGCACTACGGCACGATCACCCGCGGCATCGGCAACTGTGTTAAACGTAGCCACGTCCTGGTCCACGTCTCCGGTCGCTGTGACGATCTGCGAATGAAAACCGTGCTCAGCTAACTCCCGCGCGGCTTGTTCTGCGTCGCTCGATGATTCACCGGGCAATCGCACGGCCAAGGGAATATGCTGGCGATAGTCGCCTCCCAACAAATGACACAGCGGCTGCCGCGCGCACCGACCGATCAAATCCCAAGCGGCCGTTTCCACCGCGCATGCCAGCGGCGGGTCGCGCAGCGCGTCGATCTCCAGCATCTCGGCAATGTCGAAGATGCTGCGGCCCGCCAGCGCTGGCAGCAACGCCCGCCGCCGCTCGGAC
>JBGTKH010000614.1:0-2728 GCA_041744735.1 Pirellulaceae bacterium
AAACGTGGCTCGCTGCCGCGCAGTGATCGGCAAAGCGCCGCGCCAGCACTTTCCCGCTCGGCCTTTTGGGCGACGACTCGCCTCGAGACCCTGGCGTCGGAGCAAGGTGTCGAGGCGATCGAGCATCTCGATGAACTTTGCAGCGACTTTTGGCCAGCACGGGAAAGCGCCGACGAATTCATCAGTGAGATCAAGCGTCTGCGTCAACAGGACACCACACGGGAACTGCCCTAATGGACTTCGTGGTTGTCGACACGGACGTGCTGTCATTCTGTTTCAAAGGCGATAGCCGTGCCGAACTCTATCGGCAGCATCTGGAGGGCCATGTCCTGGTGGTCTCGTTCATGACTGTCGCCGAACTGCGTTATTGGGCCATGGTGCGCAAGTGGGGCGTTGCGCGGCGCGCCAAGATGGAACGATTCCTCAAGAGATTTGTGGTCCATCCATTCGATGACGCTCTCTGTGCTGCCTGGGCCGGCGTCACACACCAAGCCTATCGAAAGGGCCGGCTACTCCCTTGCGCCGATGCCTGGATCGCGGCAACGGCCATCGTACACGACGTTCCGCTCATCACGCACAACGGCCACGATTTCGAGTACCTCGCCGGATTGACGGTGATCTCGGAAGTCGACGTTCAATAGCGGCTCTGCTGCCGCCACCGCCTTCATCGCCAGATTTGACGTCGTGTGACTCGGCCAGAAAGCGGCTGTAGCTGGCCAGCGAGATGAACCCCGTGAGCCGGTCAGTCTTGTGCGGGTGGTGAAAGATGCGGACTAGCCGCCTCCTACGTTGGGTCGAACGGGTCAACGAACCGCTCACCGACCACGAGCCGGCCTTCCTCCGCAAATCAGCGCATCGAGTAACTCCGATTCCCAGTGACGGTCGTTGCCGGATCACGTACAATAGATGCATGGTTTAACGGCAACATCTCGTATGCGGTGAAAAATTATGACGGCCAGAATCATTGATCGCGGGCGCGGCCCGGAGATTGAAGGGACGCGGATCACGGTCTACGACGTGGTGGACTATTGGAAGAAAGGCTGGCGACACGAGCAGATCGCCGGACTCTTTCGTTTGCCGCCCGACGACGTGCAGGAAGCGATCCGGTACATCGAGCAACATCATGACGAGGTGATGAGCGACTACCAGGCAATCTTGGACCGGCACCGAACGCACGAGTATTCGCCGGAAGTCAAAGAGAAGCTGCGCCGCAGCCGCGAGAAGTTCCAAGCCCGGCTGGCAGAATCTAATGCAGCACGGACCAAGGCCGAGGTAGAACATGCCGGGGATCATGGCCGATCATAATATCGAAGGCCATTTCGTAGTGCTGCTGCGAATCATGCGTGCCGAGCCGTGGCAGGAATTCTGGAATGAATTGGACTTTGAGATTGCCTCGTTCGCCAGCCTCGGGCTATCGCCGGATGCATCGGACGCCGCGCTCTGGCAGGCGTGCCAGACGCAGGACATTGTGCTCGTAACGGCCAATCGGAACAAAGACGGTTTGGACTCGTTGGAAGCGACGATCACGTCTCACAACAAGCCGCACCACTTGCCCGTGCTCACCGTTTCCGAAGCCGATCAAATCCTGACAGACCGTGCATACGCCGTGCGCGTCGTGTCTCGACTGCTGGAGTTCTTGTTCGACTTGGACAACATTCGCGGCACGGGACGGTTGGACCTGCCGTGATTGTCAGCGATGGCTTTGCAAATCAGGGCAACGAACCGCTCACCGATCGCGAGCTGGCCGACCTCCGCGAATCCGCGCAGGGTCGAATTCCCTTTGGTGAACTCGCGTAGATCGAATCGAGCGGGACTCGCTTCGGCTTGGAATCGACCGTCCCGTTTGTTTTCCCATGGTTTCAGCCCCGCACGTCAGTCCCAGTTCGACATCAAGTTTGCGGACGACTGTAAACTACGCCTCGCCGAACGATATGGGATAAACTCAAACAGCGGGAGGATTTCTTCAAATGCGTGCCGGAGCACGTTGTTGGGCGATATCGTCTCTCGCGTCAGCATTTTTTCGCTCTGGACCGCTTTGTCAGACCAGTGCGTCACTGCTCGAAGCAACTCATATTCGGGGCGGTCGGTCGGCGCCCCATAGGCAGCCCACACGTCCGACACCGACGCCTGCTGGGCCATGGCGATATCCTTCATAAGGCTGTCCCCTACGTAGACACAATCCTCAGGGCGTGCGCCCGCGTGCTCAATGATCTGGGCCAGTATGCGGGAGTTCGGTTTCAATTCCCCCGGTGGCGTGAACCGGTGCGCCGTGTGCCTTAACTGGTAATCCTCCGGCTGTTTTGTCCGCACCGCCTCGACATGTATCCCCGCCGAAATCTCGTGGTCGGGTGGCGAATAGATCGCGTCGAGCCGCATGTCGAGATCAAGTTTTCGCAAGCGGTAGTGCGTGTAAAACGCGCTCGATTCTGTATAGCCGATCAGCAGGCATCCCAATTGTTTGAGCCGTCGCAGCGTTGCGTCAACGGTTGGATACAACCTCATCACTTCGCGCCGCGCTCGCCGGTGTTCCTCAATCGCCGGCCTGAACAATTCAGTCAAGTCCCGATTTGGATAGCGTTCCAGCAGGCACGGCAACTCCTGGATCACAAACGCATATTCCGTCGTCCCGTGGCGGCTGAAGACTTCCTTGAAGTTTGCCAACAGAGTGCGTTCGTCGATCTGGGTGATCCGCTGGATGCCCCTGAGCATCGCCACAAACGGCCGGTGC
>JBGTKH010000615.1:0-9814 GCA_041744735.1 Pirellulaceae bacterium
TTGTTTCACCGGTTTCATCAAGTGCGCGGCGATTCCCAGTTGTTCGCAGCGACCGATGTCGCCCGCGCGGCTGCCGGACGTGAGCGCGATGATCACCGTGTCCGCCAGTTGCGGATCGCGCTTGATCTGTTCGGAAAACTCAAAGCCATCGATCTCCGGCATGTTCACGTCGGTCAACACCAAGTCGAACGGGCGGTCGTCGCCAAGCGCGCCGCGCAGCGTCAGCAGAGCCTCGCGGGCACCGGCCGTGACCGTGGGATGCATGCCCCAGTTGCGGACCATTTCTTCCAGGATCAGCCGGTTGGTTGCGTTGTCGTCAACCACCAGGATGCGCATGTCGCGCACGGCCACCGGACGCCGCGGCCGCTGCCGAACTTCCGGCACGCCGGACAACGCGCAGCGGCAAGTAAAATTAAACGTGCTGCCGCGGCCGGCTTCGCTCTCGACCCAAATTCGGCCGCCCATCAAATCCGTCAGCCGCGACGAAATGGCCAGTCCCAATCCCGTGCCGCCGAATTTGCGCGTCATCGAAGCATCGGCCTGTTCGAAGGCTTGGAAAATCCGGGCCAGTTGCTGGGGCGCGATGCCGATGCCCGTATCACTGACGGCAAAGTGCAATTCTGCTTCGTTGTCCGTTTTGGATTGGCATTGCACGTCGACCACGACTTCGCCCCGTTCGGTGAACTTGATGGCATTGCCCACGAGGTTAACGATGACTTGGCGCAGACGGTTTGGATCCCCCAGCAACGTGTCGGGCACTTCCGGATGAATGTGGCAGGCCAATTCCAAGCCTTTGCCGTAGGCTCGCAGGCCCAGCGACTTGAGCGTGTCGCCCACGCATTCGCGCAGGCCGAACGTGGTGCGGTCGAGGTCCAGTTTGCCGGCTTCGATTTTCGAGAAGTCCAGAATGTCGTTGAGCAGCATCAGCAGCGCTTCGCCCGATTCGTGGACCATGTTCAGGTAGTCGCGCTGAGCGGCCGTGAGGTTGGTGTCGAGCACCAATTCGGTCATGCCCAGCACGGCGTTCATCGGCGTGCGGATTTCATGGCTCATGTTGGCCAGGAACTCGCTCTTGGCGCGGCTGGCGGCCTCGGCCGCTTCCTTGGCCTCGCGCAGCGCCTCCTCTTGCAGCTTGCGCTGCGTGATGTCGTGAACAAAGGCGCTGAAGATGTAACGGCGTTCCAGACGAATCGGCGAGATCGTGATTTCGACAGGGAACTCATGACCGTCGCAATGCAGCGCGGTGAGTTCAATGCGCTGGCCCAGAACCGGCCCCTCGCCTGTCGTTAGAAAATGCGTCATGCCTTGGCGATGGGCTTCGCGGTGTTTTTCGGGAATGATCGTCTCGGCCACAGACCGCCCGATTGCTTCCTCGAAAGGCCAGCCGAATGTGGTTTCCGCTTGCTGGTTCCAATCAATGATCGTGCCGTCCGCGTCCATCGCGATAAAGGCGTCCAGCGCCGTGTCCACGATCAACCGCACGCGGCGTTCGCTGTCCTGCAGCGCCAGCTCCGCTTGCTTCTGCTCGGTGATGTCGCGCGAGACGCCGAACGTGCCGACGACCCGCCCATCGGCATCGCGCAACGGCAGCTTCGTCGTGAAGACCCAAGTGACGTGGCCGTCGGGCCAGGTTTCCTTTTCCTCTTTGCCCAATACGGCGTTACCCGAGTTCATCACGGCTTGTTCGTCGACCCGCGCCTGTCGTGCGTGGACTTCGCTGAAGAAATCGAAATCGGACTTGCCTTCGGCCTGTGTGGGATCGGATAGATCAAACCGCTTCGCCAGCGCCTGGCTAACCCGCAAAAATCGGCTGTCCTGATCTTTGAAGTAGATGCTGTCGGGCAGATGATCCATCAGGCTGTGCAGCAAGTAGCGTTCGTGATTCACGGCCGCCAGCAACCGCTGCCGCTCGAGGGCGTAGCGAATGGCACGCTCCAGCCGCGAGGCGTCGAATTCATCCTTGACCAGATAATCCGCCGCGCCGGCTTTCATGGCTTGCATGTCGATTTCATGATCGGCCTGGCCGGTCAACATGATCAGCGGGGCTTGGCAGCCGAGTGCGACCGCTTCGCGGAGCAGATCCAACCCGTCGTGGGCACCCAGCCGATAATCGACCAGGTACACGGCGTGCTCGCCGCGGCGAATGCCTTCCAAGCCTGCTTCATAGGTCGCGGCCCAATCCAGCTTGTATGGCTTGTCGAGAAGTTCCGCCAACAGCGCCGCTGTAATCACGTACGTGTCTTCATCGTCGTCGATCAGCAGGATGTTTATCGGGCGATCGTCCATCGGTTTCTCCCCAGTTTCCGGCTGTAGGTTGGCTCTCCGAGCCGACGACTCTCCATCGCCACCTCGAAGTTTCTCCGTCTGTAGGTTGGCTCTCCGAGCCGACTGGTCGGTTCAGATCAGAGACGGTCGGCTCGGAGAGCCAACCTACAGCCTCAGCAAGCCGGACGTTCCACAATCTCAAACCAATATTCTCCCAGGACCTTGACGACGTGTGCCAACCCCTCGAACGTGACTGGTTTCGTGATATATGAATTGCAACCCAGATCGTAGGTCCGCAGTATGTCTTCTTCGGCCTTGGAGGTGGTCAGGACGACGACCGGGATGCGCCGCAAGTCGGGATCGCCTTTGATCTCGGCCAGTGCTTCGCGGCCGTCTTTCTTGGGCATGTTCAAGTCCAGCAAAATCAGCCCCGGCCGCGGCGACTTCTGGGGGTCGGCGTATTGGCCGCGGTGATGCAGAAAGTCCAGCAACTGCTCGCCGTCTTCGACGAAGTGCAAGTCGTTGGCCAGCCGCTGTTCTTTGAACGCCTCCTGCGTTAGCATCCGATCGTCCGGATCATCATCAGCCATCAGGATAATGATGGCTTTCTCGGTGTCGCTCATGAAGCGAATTCTCCTGTTAGCGGTTCAACGGGCAAAGTGACAATGAACGTGGCCCCGTTTCCGGGCGTGCTCCGGGCGGTAATCGTTCCGCCGTGGCGATGAACGATCTTGCGGCAGAGTGATAACCCCATGCCCATGCCTTCAAATTCGCCCCAGGCGTGCAAGCGTTCGTAAGGCTCGAAGATGCGATCCAGATATTTTTCATCGAAACCGATGCCGTTGTCGCGAATGGAAATTTGACAAAGCTGGTCGCAGTTGGCTCCCGGCAATTGCACGCCGTCTCCATTCTTGATGATCTGGCCTTCAATGTGCAATACGGGTGGCACACCGGGCTGCTGAAACTTGAGCCCGTTGTCGACCAGATAGCGAAGCAGTTGCTCGATTTGAATCCGGCTGGCAACGAGCGACGGCAGCGGCCCGATTTCCACGCGCCCGCCGGCCTCTTCGATCCGCCGCTCGAAATCGGCGACGACGCCGTTGGCGACCACGCTTAAATCGACGCGCTCACTAGGACGCTTTTCGGCAAAAACTTGCGAATACGCCAACAAGCCATCGATCAACGAGCCCATCCGCGCCGCGGCGCGGGACATGCGATTCAGATAGTCTTGGCCTTGCTCGTCGAGCACTTCGCGGTAGCGCGTCAGCAGCAAGTTTCCGAAGGCCTGCACTTTGCGCAGCGGCTCCTGCAGATCGTGCGACGAGACAAACGCGAACTGTTGTAGTTCGGCATTGCTGCGTTCCAGATCTACGTTGGCACGCTCTAACTCGGACGTTTTTGCCTCGAGATTGCGAGTCCGCTCGTGTACCAGGTCTGCCAAATGTGCGCGGTGCTGCTCTAATTCCTCGTCCCGCTGCTGGATCTGGGCCAGCATCGAGTTGAAGGCATCGCACAGGGCGCCCAGTTCATCTGCGCCCTGTTTCTCCACGCGCACCGAAAAGTCGGCATGTTGCGAAACGTTCTTGGAGGCCGCCGACAGCCGCAAGATCGGGCCGGAGATCACACGCTGCAGCACCAACGAAAGCAGCGCCGCAAGAACTAGCGCGGTTGCCAGCACGCCCAGCCCAATGCTGATCGAGCGGCCGATCTGGGCGTTGAGAGCCCCCGTGGTTGCTCGCAAGTACACGCCACCCACCATTTCGCCGTCCAGTTGGGCCTGCTTGAACACCTCCAGATGTCCATCGCGCGTAAATCCATAACCGTCTGGCGCGGGCGCAGGGGGCGTGAGTTGCGGGCCGTTGTCTTTTTGATATCGCGCCGCCACGTTTCCTTGCGCGTCGTACGTGCACGCGAAGACAATGGCCGGTTCGACGCGCAGATCCGACAGCACCTGCTGAGTCAGTGATGGATCGACGCTGAGCGCCGGCGCACTATTGGCCGCCAGCACATTGGCTAGGGTCGAGTATTGTCGGACCATCAACAACCGTGTCGTGTAAACCTCGTTGACTAAGTGGGCGACCGATGTCAGCAGCAGCACCACGCCGACAATGGCCACCAACAACAACGTCAGTTTGTGGCGAATCGGAAGGTCACGAAAGACATGCATGAATCTCTACGGGCGCATCACAAATCTTCTCGAGAAATGACTCCATCAGCTTAGTTTGGACTGGCTCAAAGAGGCAATACTAGGGAAGGCTTTCGGCAGTTTTTCACATGCGAGAATCGTCAGCATGTGAGCCTGGCTGCCCTTACGACCGGCAAGTTCGTCAAAGTCGCAACCGCAGAGCGGGACGGGACGCCGTAGTCCACTTCAAATCTTGGACTCACCCGCACTTCCAACCGATCCAATTTGGTGTGTTCAATTGCAAAGTTGCGCCCGGTCCCACAGAAACGGATTTCTGCATCAATGATTCGAGACATTACCTCTCTGCGGTGCGCGACGTTAACGAGTGCCGCAGCCATTGCATTTCTATTCACGACCGATTGCGTCCCCGCGCAAACCGTCGCCAATGGGCCGGCTCCACGGCAGATTTCATATCAGCCGCCCGCGGATCAGCCGGCGGCACCGGACCCACTGGATGAACTGCGCGAACTGGAGCAATTGTTGAACCTGCCCGCCGTCGTGCCGGGTGTGGCTCCGATCGTCGTCAGCGCGTCCCGGCGGGAAGAACGGGCTACCGCGGCGCCGGCCACTGTGATCGTAATCGATCGCCGCGACATCGAACTGCGCGGATATTCGCAGCTCATTGACGTGCTCCGCGACCTGCCGGGGATGGAGACCATCGAGTTCTTCTTCAGCGAATTCGGCACGCAAGTGCCCGTGCGCGGCATCTCGGGCAACAACAAGATCGTGGTGCTCGTCAACGGCATGCGCGTCAATCCGCCGGGCGGCGAGAATTTTCCCTTTCGCAACGACTTCAGCGTGCGGCACGCGGAGCGCATCGAGGTCGTCTACGGCTCAGGCTCGACACTGTACGGGCAAGATGCGATCAGCGCCGTGATCAACGTGGTGACGATCGATCCTGCCGGGGGCGGCACCGTGCCGCTGCGCGATGCGGATGACCCCCTGGCCTTCAATACTGCCAACGGTCCGACGTCTGCTGGCGGAAGCTCGTTGGAAGTGGGTGCCGGGGCGGGTGTCAATATCGAGCGTGAGATTTGGGGTTGGTATGGCGGCGTCTTGGACTGTTGCCGCGATATTACCGTGAGCGGATACGTGCAATATCACGATTCAGAGTTGACGCCGCTGGACTCCGAATTTCCGGCCTATTGGCAGAACTACCGGGATGTCGCGATCACTAAAACCAACGCCAACGGCGGTGGCATCGTGCCCACGCGAAACGATTTCGGGCTGAATCTTTTCGGGCGCGTGGAAGGGTTCAACTCGTCGTTTCAAGTCTGGCACAGGGATTCCCAGCGTAGCAGCGCGGAAGGATTCAATACCGGGCTGGGCTTCCTGCCCGAAGCCAAGTGGGGCGATTCGTCGACGGTGATGGAAGGGAAAAATACCATGTACGTGAGTGACAACGTGGCCTTGGAGTCCGCGTTGACGTACAACGGCTACGAAATCGACCCTAGCAGCCGCTTTGTCTTTCCCGCCAGCGCGACAGAGTGGTTCTTGGATGACTTCAAGTACGGCCGCGGCTGGCGCGTAAGCTTGGAAGAAACGCTGCGGATGGACGTAACCGACGATTTTTCGTTGTTGGCGGGCGTTTTCATCGCCTACTCCGACATCATTCCGAAAGCCACGTTTCTCGGCGGATTCGATCCGAGCCAAGACCCGGTCGCTCAGGGTGGCTTCTTTACTTTCACCAACGGCGGCGGGCCGCAGATGATCCCGCAAGTTTCCCAAGTCACATTCTGGACGTATGCACCTTACTTGGAAGCGCAATGGCAGGTGCTCGACAATTTGCGAGTGATCGGCGGTGTGCGCGTGACCAAGGACGACCATTTCGATCAAATACCAATCACGCCGCGTGCCGCAGTCGTCTATAACGTGACCGACGAATTCACCGCCAAGTACATTTACACCGAGGCCTTTGTCGCGCCTGCTCCCTACTTTGCCTTCGCGACCTTTGATAACGGCACATTGTTAGCGACCACCAACCCCAACGTGGCACCGGAAACTGCCAAGACTCACGAAGTTAATTTGACCTATGACCGTGAAAACGTTGGCTTAGGTGTGGCCGCGTATTACGGCACGCAGGGAAGTCTGATTACCGTGGCCGACCGTAATGCACCTCAGAACTTGGTTGCGGACCCGGTGTTTGTGAACGGCAGTCAAAGACGGCTGGTGCGGACGGCCAACGGCGGCGACAGCGAGCGATTTGGCGTGGACATTTACGGCAAGATAACCTTCGGAGCGTTTCGCACGTGGTTCTCTTATTCTTATGTTGATTTTGAGGAAACCAACGCCGGCATGAGCAGCGGCCTGCCCGGCATCTCGGCGCACAACGGCCGAGTCGGCACCACCTGCTGGTTCGGTCCGAAACTGTTCATCACGCCCAGCCTCGTGATCCGCTCCACTCCTGAGAATGTTACGAATGCGGGCACGCTGGCCAGCGAACTCAATACACCGTGGGAGATCAATTTGTATGTGCTCTACAAGCACACCGATTACCTGGATCTGTTTGTTGATCTAAGGAACATCACCGACCACCATTACGCATTGGTCAGCTTTACCGGCGACGCCTTCCCGCAAGAGACTTTCAACGGGATGGCAGGAGTTCGCCTGACTTACTGACCGCCTTGCGCACCTGTTGTTATCCAAGGCTAGGCTTTGTCTCATAGCGAACCGAGAACGATCTGTGAGCCGACGGCCATAGCGGCCTGTTGATTTAGTAACCCGAAGCGTTAGCGAGGGCGTTTTCTCCGCCCTCGCTAACGCTTCGGGTTACGATGCACGCCGCTATTTTTGAAACTCCGAGTATATCAACAGGCCGCTAGCGCCATCGGCTCACAGTTCAAACCGAATTCACAGCCGTGACAAAGCACTAGCTATTTCTCGTTCACGCCGGCGATCTGTTTGATCAAGTCGATCACTGACATTCGCTGTTCGTGCAGAAGCGAGAGGGCGGCTCGGGCATTATTGGCGAGGGCCTGTTGCTTGGCCAAGAGCGTGGTTTCTTCCTCGCCGTTGACTCCATTGATCGAATCGATTGACGTTTCCAGCGTGGTGCGAAAGCCGCTCAGCAATGCGGAGGACGAGGCGATGGTGACGTCCGCGAAGTTGTCCACGCGGCGCTCGACGAACGTCAGTTGAGAGAGGGCCTCGTCCACGACGCGCAGGGCTTGCGACGTATTGTCGGCCAGACCAGCCAGAGCGCCTTCGCTAAGAAGCTGATCGAGCCGCCCGCTCAATCCGCCCAGCCGTGCCGCCTGTACGCCGGGCAAGTTGAGCTTCGATATGTCACCCGGCTGCGACGACAACGCGAAGCGCGAGACTTGTTGATCGGAAACGCTGATCGAATTGAAGTTGCCCGTGAAGCCGGCGGCGAACTCAATCCGAAAATGCAGCCCGTTGTTGTTCACGCTGACGTGATTGCCATCGACCGCATCGCGTCCGGTGAAGCCGTCTGCGCCGCGCACGGCGGTCACGGCATCGACGCCCGTGTCGTAACCGCTGCCGTTGCCGCCGCTGACCGGGAACGAGCCGGTAACTTCAATGCGCACAAACGCGCTCGCACTGGCGTTGGTGCTGGTGAACTCCAACGTATTGCCCACGACTTGGGCGGTAACTCCCGTATTGCCCGTCTGAGCGTTCACCAAAGTGGCCACGTCAGACAGCGTGTCGTTCTTCTTCAGCGTGAACGACCTGTTGCCAAGCTGGCCGGTCACGCGAATGCTGGCATTCGACGCGAGCTTGCCGTTGGTTGTGATGTGTTCGAGCAGCGCCTTCTCGGCGGCGATTTGCGTAGTCACCGTCGAACTACCGGACGCTGACACGGCGAACGTGCCGCTGGTAACCTGCACCGAAACTTGCGCCGTGCTACCCAGGCTCACGCTGCTTAGAAGGAGGTTCTTGCCGTTGGCGGACACTTCGGCTTGCACACCCGTCTGGGAGATTTGCTGATTGATGGTGTTGGCGACCGATTGCAGCGACGTGCCTGAGGCGAAGGAAAAATTAAACGAGCCCGTGTCGCCCGTGAGCGTGAAGTTAGTCGCCGCACCCAAGTTCCCGCCGGTCGTCGTATGAACCAGCGAGGCAGCCGTAGGAGGCGGACTGCCGTAAACGCGGCCGTTGATTTCCACAATGGCATCGGTGCCCTGTCGCTGGCCAACGGCGATGAACGAGCCGCTGCTAACGTCGACGTCGATTTTGGCTTCCTGGCCGTAAGCCACCGTGGTCAGCACCAGATTGTTGCCGGCCGCGGCTGCCGTGATGCCGGTCTTGTGACTGACTGCGTTGATCGACGCCGCGGCTGAGTCGAGCGATTGGCCCGACGTCACACTGATCGTCTCGGTACCCAGGGAACCGGTGAGCGTGAAGCCGGCATTGCTTGTGATGTTGCCGCCGGAACCGGTGTAAGTGAGCCGGGCCTGCGTGGCCGCGGTGAGCACTCGTCCGCTAATCGACTTGCCGGCCACCGAGAACACTTGCAAGTTGCGAATTTGCGACGAGTTAAGTCCCGACGCGAGAAAGTCCGCTGAGCCATCGAGCAACCGCCGGCCGTTGATTGTGGCGGCGGCCAGTTGATTGATCTCTTCAATGGCCGTGTCGATCTGCAACTGTTTCTCGGCCCGTTCTTGCGCCGTTAACGTTTGATCTTCATCGCTGACCAAAGCCGTGCGGACCACATCGAGTTGCGTGCGAATCTGGTCCAGCGTCAACTGCAATTTGGCAGCCACGTTCGACGCGGCGCTCACCTGGCTGAGCGTGTCGTTGACGACGCTCAGCCGGTTCTGAAAGTTGCTTAACTGAAAGAACGTTGATGGAGCGTCGGCGGGATTGCGGAACTTCTGGCCGGTCGACAAGCGCAGCGTGTGCACCGCTGCCTGGGCGTTGGCTGTGGCCAGCGCGTTGAGCAATTGCCGTTCGACGCCCGAGATAGCGGCCCCAATGCGCATCGTGACAACCTCGAATTACAAGACAAGCACTTTGTCAAAGTTCAATTCTAGGGTCGGCCGGTTACGTGGCGTAAGCTTCCAGCTTGCGTTTACTCGTGGACATCGAGTTGGCAAGCAGGATGCTTGCCCCACGTTGGCAAGCAGGATGCTTGCCCCACGTTGGCAAGCAGGATGCTTGCCCCACTTTTTAGTTTTGACAAAGCACTAGCTACTTAACTCTATTTACCAATTCACTCTTTTTACCGAACAAAGGCGCTAGGATATTCTTGGCCTTATGAAGCACGCCTTCGTCGCCGGCCGCGGATTCCGCGGTACTGCGCGACAGCGAGAAGTCGTGGGCCATCAGATAAGATTTCAGACTAAAGACAAGATGCCGAGCCCGCTCGAGTGCGTCGCGTCGCCGCCGATCGCGGCTGCGGCG
>JBGTKH010000616.1:0-6847 GCA_041744735.1 Pirellulaceae bacterium
TCGACGCGGCGCTGATCGAGCCCACGTGTCAAGCCAGCATATTACGATACTCGTGGCCCAGCGGCGACGAGAAGAGCCGCATCTTGTTTGCCAACCCGGCCAGCAACGGGCGAAGCAACATGACCGTGCGGCTCAGCTACGATGAAGGGAAAACTTGGCCCGCAGCAAAACAAATCTACGCGGGTTCCGCCGCATACTCGTCGCTCGTCGCGCTGCCGGATGGACGCATCGGTTTGCTTTACGAGCGGGACGACTACACAAAGTTGACGTTTGTCAGCTTCACGCTCCAGTGGCTCACAGATGGCACGCCGACGCTACCTTCCGGCGACAGTTCGATCGTGGAAAAGACGCCAAATCTGGTGGCGTTTTGGACGTTTGGCGAACGGCCAGGGCAGCCGCGGCTGTCGCAGGCATCTAAGGAAAAACATCCGTTGACCGAAGTCGGCGGGCCGGTGACGCGCGTTGCGGGTGGACCGTTTTCCGGGTACTCGGTGCATCTCGATGGCAAGCATTATTTCCGGATTCCGTACGCCGGGATGAATCCCTACTATCACGGTCGCGGCATCTTTTGTTACGAACCTGAGCTTCACGCTCGATCGAAACCAGGCGGCGGCGCCGACTTCACCGTCGGCGCCCGCTACGCCGTTGGCAGCTTTCTTGGCGAGGCACTCAAAGGACGCATTGGCGGACTGGCCGTTTTCAATCGTGCGCTGAGCGACAAGGAAATGCATCAACTGCACGACGCGGCAAACCTCCCAGCACTGGACTAAGGCAAGTCCGGCTTATTAATCTACCCGTAGCCGAAGTCGCCAGACTTTGGAGGATCGGCCAAACTCTGGCGAGTTCGGCTACGCTGATTGGTACGTCCTTATCCGGGACTTGCCTAAGGCTTCGTCGATCACGCGCGTAACGAATTGGGCGACTACGACCGAATCGGCGCCCGAGCGCGGTTCTTCGACGACGGCCCCCGGCGGCCCGACATTTGGACCGGCAGGCGACTCATTTCCTTGTCTGACATCGATGGATTCCGTTTTGCGAGTTGGGTGAGTTCGGAGAGCAGGTCATTTAGCCGGTTTCACGACGCTCCTCAAGCGCTCTTTGGTCTCTTCTGAGTGCGGACGGGGCGAGCGGCAGCTCGCACCGACGTGCTCAGTGCCACGGCGGCGCGAATGAGCGCCTGCAACGCCTGTTCATCAATCTTGTCGCCCTCATGGAAATCGATAGCACGCCTGGTGTTGCCTGCGAGGCTGGAGTTGAAGAGGCCTGCAGGGTCCGCAAGCGAGGCGCCCTTACGGGCCGGGTTGATAGGAACCGTCCTGAAGCTCCTGCACCAGGTCGTGCAGATTCTCTTCCAGGTTGTGCTCGAAGCGAATGGCCTGTGCTTTTGTTGACTTGCCGCGATGCGCCGCCCGCCACGCGCGGTAGATATTCAGGAAGTTGCAAAGCTGCGGCCAGAGATGTTTGTAGGTCTTCATGGCGGGTGTTTCAGCCGAATATTTTTCGCGCGCCGCCTGCGGCGGTGGGAAGAACAGAATTCAGAATACAGAAAACAGAAATCAGGACACAGCACACGAAGAAGGAGAGTTACTGGGCGACACGAAATCCGATGAGGCCGGTCCTGTGGACAGGGTAGTTCCCGTGGCGGGACGCGCAACGGACGCTATCGGCATCCGACCAATACGCTCCACCTCGCAAGACGCGTGACGCATCACCTTCAAGCGAATCATCCGGCGGCTTGTCGTACGATTTCGTCGCGCACCATTCCCAGACGTTACCGGCCATGTCCAGGCAGCCGTAGGGACTGGCGCCGTCCGGGTAGCTGCCGACCTCGCTGGTCGTGCCGATCTTGTCGGCAAAGTTGCAGCGTTTTTCGTCCGGCGCGTCGTTTCCCCACGGCCACTGGCGGCCGTCGCTGCCGCGCGCGGCCTTCTCCCATTCGGCTTCCGTCGGCAGCCGCAGACCGGCCCACTGACAATAAGCCAGTGCATCGCGCCACGTTACCGTGACGACCGGCTGATTCGGTTGGTTAAAGCGTTTGTCATTCCAGTAAGTCGGCTTCTCATGGCCCGTGGCTTCGATAAAACGTGCGTATTGCGCGTTGGTGACGGGGTTCTTGCCGATGTAGTACTCGGGCAGATGTACAGTGCGTTGCGGTCGTTCGTCATTCGGCCCGTCGTTACTGCCCATCAGGAAATCCCCCGCCGGAATGCGAATCAAGTCCGTGCCGTCCTTCGTATTCAGCCGTCCAAGAACTTCGACAGGAACTGCGAATTTGTCGACAGCGCCCAATTGGACCAGCGCATCTGCCGCAGCGCTGCGTACCTCCACGTGACTGTCGCGCACGGCGATACACAGCGTTTCGATGGCTTCAGGTCCGCCAAGTTCCCGCAACAGCAAGACGCAGTTGTAGCGCACCCGCCAATCGATGTTGTCGTCGGAGAGCACATCACGAAACGGCGCAACCGCCGGGGCCAGGGACTCACGGACGCAGGCCAGTGCGAAATCAAGGTTGTCCGTAAACTGTGGCGACCGGATCAGCGCCTCGAAAAACGCTTGCTGAAACCGCGGATCATCGAGCCCCAGGGCCAAGAGCGTCGGTTCGCGCCACCAGCTTCGGCCGAACGTGTCGACGAGTTGCTGGTGCAGGCCTTGTTTGGCAATCTCTTCGGCCGCGAGGAATTCTTGAAAACTCAAATGATGGAATCCGTACCGCTCGACGTCAAAACCGACGAACAGCCCGCTGCGGTCGCGGACGCTGGTCAGGATGCGGTCGAGTTGCTCCTCGACTTCTGTAAGATCCCGCTTGACCCGCGCCAGATGCGGACGCAGCACTTCTTTGACCTCATCCCGATCGGCGTAAGTGCGCCCTTCCTCGCCGTGCAGCCAGAGGGCCAGCGGGCGGAGCACCTGGCGGGCTTCGCTGGCCGACAAGTACACTTCCAGCCCCTTGGCCTCGTCCCATTTTTGCAGCAACACCTTGATGCACTCTTCATACAACTCCGTGCGCCGTTTGGGCATGGTCCCTTGCGTGCGATGAACGAGACAGATGATTTGCAACATGAGCGGATTGCGCGCCAGAGCCGTTAGCGCTTCGGACGCGGCCAGGTGCCAAATCAAATCTTCGCTCAACCGCCGCGCTTCGTCACGCCATTGCTGTGTGTCGCCGCGCTGTTTGGTTTCGACTTGCCGATACCACTGTTCGACGAAACGCCGCACGTCCTCCGGACGAAAATCGCGGACGTGCATCTCCAGATAGTTGCCCGGCAGCCGGGCCTCTCCCTTGTAGCCCGCGAAACGCGACGTCAGCACGATCAGATTTTTGGGACGCTGCTTCCGCTCGGCCTCGATCCACTCGCCCGCTTCCTTCCGCCGCGACAACGTCGCGACTTCGTCCAGCCCGTCCAACAGCAACATGCAGCGGCCGGAATCGAGAACCTGCGAGAAGAAGTCGCCGGGCAAATCCACGCGTGCGTAACAAGCACGCAACGCATCGACCAGCGGCCTGTTGAAATCCGTCACACCGCGCAGCGGCAGGTACAACGGCACACGGCCCGTCTTGATGCCTGTCTCTTTGACGGAACGGGATTGCGCCAAACAGAGAGCGACGTACTTGAGCAACGTGGTCTTTCCCGAACCGGGGTAACCCAGTATGACCATGCCGCTGAAACGGTTCTTCTCGCAAAACTGCAGGCCGGGTCCAATCTCCATTTCGTCCAGCGGGGTCAATTCGGTTTCACGCTTCCGCCGCGACTCCAATTCCACGTGACTGGGGACAGCGCGCAATGAAACATAGATTGGTTCCAGCTCAATCGGCGCGCGCAGCTCGGTGCCGAATCCGCGGAGCGGCAGGAAACGATGTTCCTCGCGGACATACTGCAGGAATCGCTTGCGGGCGTCCGCCAGCGTTGCCGAACGCCTGGCGCGCGGTCGTGGGGCGGGTGGTGCATGAGCCAACTGAAACCGGACAACCCCGCTTTCGTCCACGGATGTGTCGGCCGTGAATTTGCCCTTGCCCGAAAGGCCGATCGTCTGCGCCGAGAACTGGCGCATCGTCAGCGTCACGTCGTTGCCGTTGACAATCTTGATGATCTGGTATTGATTGGGATGGTCGGGCAGGGCCTCGGCATCCAGTCCCGCGCTGCCGGCGGCAACGATTTTGATAGGATCCTTGTTGACGCTGCCCAACTGCTTGACCTCGGCGATGTGACGGTGGCCGTGCAACAGTAAGCGGAACCGGCCCTCTTCCAACAGCGGCAGGATCTCGTCGCGGTCCCGCAGATTCTCGTTATCCAGATTGCTGCCGCCCAAAAAGTTGTGATGCATCACCGCGATCCGCAGCCACGCCAAGTCCGGGTCAATCTCGTGGCATCGCTCGACGGCACGCTGAACTTGTTCGACGCCGATCCAGCCGTAGTGCTCGTCCGGCTTTTCGGATTCGTGCATGCAGGAGTTGAAACCGACCAGCAATACCTTTTCCTCGGCCAGCGGGTAAAAGTGAAAAAGCTGGTTCTCATCGAAGAACTGCACACCGTCGTAGAAGTCGTTGAAAAACCGCTGATAGAACTCGAACTTGGAAAAAAACGGCGGCTCGAACGGTTTGCCGTATGCCTCGGCGCGTAAGCGGCCGGCTTCGCAAAGCTTCCAATGCACGTCGTGATTGCCGGGAATGATCACGATCCGCTCTCTGCCCAACCGCAACTTCGCTGCCAGTTGATCGAGTAGTTCGCGTGCGGCTACGTACTCATCCGGCAGACTACATTCGGCAACGTCACCGCTGACGACCAGTGCCGTGGGCTTCAGTTGTTGCGTCGTGGCCAGATGATCGAGATCTTGCGACAGCTTCGCAAACAGCGTCTGGTAAGAGCCCTGGCCGTTCGGGTAACGATGGTTCCGTCCGAACTGAATGTCAGACAAATGAAGAATCGTCAGCTCGCCGGCCATCGGGTTTACCTCATGCGCAACCGACCCTGCAAACTCGTAGGCCGGGGATCCACAGCACATTATAAGCCGCTGTGACTTTCCACACTAGTTTCGCTCGACCAGCCCCTTGTCGGCCATGATGTTCAGCAGACTCATCACGGACGTGTACGCCCGCTTGCGTTGCCGGTTCAATTCATTGGTAGATGGCAACAGAATTCGTGGCGGGGAACTGTTCGCGGGCTCCGCGATGGGTTATCATTTTGGGCAGTTGCAATCGTGTCGCCGGCCGCAGCCGGTGGTCTCATCATGGAAAGGGCGCTTCGATGTCAATGGCTCTGCCACAATTGCTTGCTCAGGCGGGTGAAAACGGTGGGAACGAATGGGGATTTTGGGTGGCGCTGGGGGCCGGGATTATTATTGTCTCGGGCGTGTTGCTGATGATCCTGCTGATTGTCGCCGCGGCCTACGGCAAGCTGTGGTTTCAGGCGTACATGTCCAGTGCCGACGTGAGCATCTTCAGCTTGATCGGCATGGGCTTTCGGCAAGTGAACCCGCGCGTGATCGTCACCGCGAAGGTCATGGCCTACCAGTCGGGCTTGGACATCAACCGCCGCACCGGCATCAGCACGTCGCGGTTAGAGGCCCACTATCTGGCCAACGGCGATGTGATGAAAGTGATCCACGCGATCATCGCCGCGCATCGGGCCGGCATCGATTTGGACTTCGACCGCGCTGCGGCGATCGACCTGGCCGGCCGCGACGTGATGGACGCCGTGCGGACCAGCGTGCATCCCAAAGTGATTGATTGTCCCGACCCGCGGCGCAGCGGTAAGACGACGCTGAGCGCGATCGCCAAGAACGGCGTCGAGCTGCGCATTCGGGCGCGCGTGACGGTGCGCACAAACTTGGCGCAGTTGATTGGCGGTGCGACCGAGGAAACGATCATTGCCCGCGTCGGCGAAGGCATCATTACGTCGATCGGCTCGGCCGAGACGCATCTGTTGGTGCTGGAGAATCCCGACCGCATCTCGAAGGCCGTGTTGGCCCGCGGCCTGGACGCTCACACCGCGTTCGAAATCGTCTCGATCGACATCGCGGACATCGACGTGGGCGAGAACATCGGCGCCCGTTTGCAAGCCGATCAGGCCGAAGCGGATACCCGCGTGGCTCGCGCGCGGGCCGAACAGCGGCGCGCCGAGGCCATCGCCCACGAACAAGAGATGAAAGCCAAAGTGGCCGAGAACCGCGCCCGGCTGGTGCTGGCCGAAGCCGAAGTCCCCCGCGCGATGGCCGAGGCGTTCCGCATGGGAAACCTGTTCGCCACCGACGCTCACGGCGGCGGCCGCATTTGAAAGGCGACGAACGTGATCGCAGCGTACTTGCTAATCGGTGCGGCACTCGCCGCCGAGCCAGCGGCGGAACCGATGGCCGTGCTCAAGACGTTTCGTGAGGAGTTCATTGCCGTCACTCCCGGCGAGGGAGAATTCCCGAAGAGTTTTTCGATGGGACGCAGCGAAGGAGGCGGCAATGACGAGCGGCCAGTGCACCAAGTCACTTTCACCTATAGATTCCAGATCGCTAGATATGAAGTGCCGCAGAATCTGTGGCGTGCGGTAATGGGCAACAACCCCAGCCGCTGGAAAGGCGAACGCAACTCAGTCGAGATGTTGTCGTTTGATGAGGCCCAACAGTTCTGCGCAAAAGCCACTGAACAAATGCGGGCCGCGAAGCTGATCACGCCCAACGAAGTCATCCGGCTCCCCTCCGAAGCCGAATGGGAATACGTCGCCCGCGCCGGCACGACCAGCGTCTATTCGTTCGGCGATGATGTAACGGATCTGGACGACTACGGCTGGCACACGGGCAACGCCGCGGGCAACGATCCGCCGGTGGGCGCCAAGACACCGAACGCTTGGGGACTGTACGA